>SYLK01000015.1 GCA_005809115.1 Planctomyces sp.
ATTGAGGTCGGCATAAGGATTCCTTAGAGCCAGTGACTAAACCCACCGCCAGCGGCAGGAAACAAGTGGAATACGAGATTAAGTCAGGGCGGGTGGGCCTTTCCTGCGGACTTGTGTCTCTCGGCGTCACACCATCCAGCCTGCCGGTCACCCGAAAAACGCCCTCATGGGGGCCTCCTGTCTGATCTTTGTGACACCTTTTGCATATTCTGTCACACCGCTTCTAAGGCGCGGGTCGGTTCCCCAACACGTCGATGTCGCGGCATAGCGTCGGGTCTCCGCCGCCTGCTCCGAAACAAGACGCTTCGCAGGAGGCTGGCAACGATTCCCGCGCAAAACCGCGAGTGAGATGCACTATCTCGTGGAGAATGGTCGATTCGAGAGGTTGACAACCTGCATTGGAATCCGGGTGGCCTGCAAAAGAACTGCTGCCAAGCGTAAAGATATTTGCGGGAATGAAGAACCCGGTCGATTCAGCACAGGCACCCGGGGTCTGCAGGTTTGCAGAACGCCGACAACGAATATCCAGGCCATGAGCCGTCAAATTGCGTTGCATCCGTGTTCGACGTGACTCCTCGATACACGTGGTATTAAAGATCGCATTCAGGGCGGTTCGGGTTCCGGCCTCCACGTTGGCAAAGGCAAATTCAGTGGGCGCACAGGATCCACGCACCAGGACATTGACTCCTTCAGCCGCGAAGCGATGAGAGGCGGGGGCGGCACCACCAGCGCCTGCGGGCTGACGCTGGATTGCAGGAACTGTCAGGAGATGAGAAACAGAATTCGAGTCGCCACGGCCGCGCTGGATCAGGGGATCTCCGAGCGGTGTCCCACCGGAGCGCCGTCGCCCGGCAGCTTGCGGTTGCACCACCGTTTCGGACACCCGATCAGCCTCTTGTTCGTACGCGTCATCTGACTGGCCGATTTCTGTCTTTTCGTCCGGGATCGTACTCTTCTGCTGCAAGACATGCGTCAACTCGTGCGCGAGCAAACGCTGCCCGACAAAGTTTGCCGGCGCGTAACGCCCCGCGTCAAATACGATGTTCAAGTAAGCCGCTGGCGCGGCGGGCTGGGCTGACGCGGATTGTACCAGAAAAGTCTGGCGTTTTCCATGGGGGATTGGGTTCTCTGCGAATCGAGGGAGCGTCAGGTGACGTTCCGTTTGACAAGACTCGATTCGAGGACTCGACCCATGGCGCGACACGATCAATCAGACGGCAGTGGACGTTCAGACGGCAGGCGTTCCGACAGCAGGCGTTCCGGCAGAGGCAGACCGGTGGAACCCGCACGGAAAACCCCGGCGTCGGAACGGTCACTCACCCATTCGCCGTACTTTCAGGGGCCCTTGTACGAACGCATGAGCGAAGATCTCCATCTCGCCGGCATGGCGAAACGCACGCACGAAGGCTACCTGCGCGCCGTCCGGACGCTGGCGGACTTCTGCCAGCGAACTCCCGATCAGATCTCCGAGGACCAGCTGCGAAAGTACTTCCTGCACCTGAAGAACGACCGGCAATTCGCCAGCGGCTCACTCCGGGTCGCCTTCTCCGGCATCAAGTTCTTCTATACACGCACCTGCAGACGACAATGGGAAACCCTCGCACACATGAAGGTGCCCAATGCGAAGACCCTTCCCGAGGTCATCACGTCCGACCAGGTCCATCAGATCATCGACTCCTGTACGACCCAGCGAATGGCCGTCTACTTCTGGACGGTGTATTCACTCGGGCTGCGGATGCAGGAAGGACTCCATCTCGAAGTCGGGGACATCGACGCCGAACGAGGCATGGTCCATGTGCACCGCGGCAAAGGGGCCAAAGATCGGTACCTGCCCCTGCCACTGTCGACTCTGGCGCTCCTGCGGGAATTCTGGAAGACGCACCGCCATCCTCGCTTCCTGTTTCCCGCAGATGGACGCAATCATCGCGGGGTCTCGTGTGCGCGGGGACCATCTCAGGCCACAACCCCGATGAGTCCCACTGCCGTGCAGGGCGCCATGAAGCAGATTACGGCGAAGCTCCGGTTTGGCAAAAAAGTGTCGACCCACACTCTGCGGCACAGTTTTGCCACGCATCTGCTCGAGGCCGGTGTCTCACTGCGTGCGATTCAACAGTACCTGGGCCACAGCAGCCTGCAGACCACCATGGTCTATCTGCACCTGACAGAGACCGCCGCGGTGGATACCAGACAGGTAATCAACACGATCTTCCGGCGGCCGCGGTAGTCACGAACCTTCGCGATGCCGTCCGTTGCCGACTGTCTGCGGCAGCACCAGGAGGCGTTTCTTCGCCAGTCTGCTGACCAACTTTCGCTGCAGCAGCGGAAGGTGCTCAGCGCGGTCACGCGTTGTCGCACGGGTCAGCTGGGCCATGTGATCTTCGAATGCCAGAGCTGCGGTCATCCGCACTGGGTGGGCCGATCCTGCGGGAATCGACACTGCCAGACCTGTCAGCATCAGAAGACGCAGCAGTGGCTGCAGAAACAAACCGATCGTCTGCTGCCGGTTCAGCACTTCCTCGTCACCTTCACGGTCTCGGACGAGCTGCGGTCGCTGCTGCGCGCCTGCCCGAACGACGGCTACGATGCTATCTTTCAGGCCGGTGCCGGCACCATCCGGACTCTGCTCGAGAATCCGAAGTGGCTCGGTTCGCCGCATGTCGGGTTCTTCGGAGTGCTGCATACGTGGGGGCGAGATCCCATGGTCTTTCATCCACACGTCCACTTCATTGTCCCCGGCGGTGGAGTCAGTGAAGATGGAACGAAGTGGCTGGCAACCCCGGCCAACTTTCTATTCCCGGAGCCAGTGGCATCGATCGTCTACCGTCAGAAGTTTCGCGAGGCATTGCGAGCGGCGGGTCTGGAGACCAACGTCGATCCGTCCGTGTGGCACCGCTGGTGGGAAGTCAGCGTCCAGCCGGTGGGCGATGGCAAAGCCGTGTTGAAGTATCTGGCGCCGTATGTGTACCGAGTCGCCATCAGCGACAATCGGATCGTGGAAGGCACTGAGCAGGACGTCACGTACCGCTGGACACCCTCCGGGACGAAGAAGGTCAGGACACGGACTGTCACGGGCCAGCACTTCGTGGGCGCCTTTCTGCAGCACGTGCTGC
>SYLK01000212.1 GCA_005809115.1 Planctomyces sp.
AGGGGACTGCGTGTCTGAGGCGACTTCCTGGTACAGCAGCATCGCGGCGTCCGTCTTCTTCTGCGATTCCACTGCTCGCGCCAGTCCGAACTGGGTATCGCGCAGAATCTGCGGCGGTGGTCCCGCGTCCAGCAGTCCCTGCAGCACCTCCTCCGCCTCGTCCCAGCGCTCCAGGCCGTTCAGCGAATCACCCCGGAAGAGCCTGCCCCACCCGCTCAGCTTGTGCTGCGGGTGCTTTTCCAGAAAGGTGTCGAGCTGCGCTGCAGCGGCTGCATAGTCGCGGAGGTAATAGCTGCCTTCCCCCAGTCGGTAGCGTGCGTCACCAGCCTGCTCACTGTCTGGTTCTGCCTCAAGGAACGCTGTGAACTCGGGCCGAGCCTCGGCAAATCGCTCCAGCGAACTGAGTGACAACCCCAGATACAACCGTGCCAGACTGCGACGCGAATGTTCCGGATTGTCCTTCAGAAACTGGCGAAATGTGTCGGCCGCGATCTCCCAGCGACCACTGCGAAACAGCCCCACCCCCAGTCGGAAGTCGTCCGCCGCCTTGTCTGCCCCAGCCCAGCCGGCGGACATCACTGACACGACCACGATCAACAACAGCACTCGGTTCCGGCACGCCGAGATCAGATGAGCGGGGAATTCGGGCACGCGGCCGGAACCGAGACCCCGGCGGGACATCAGACGCTGCGGCGCAACCGACCCGGTCGAATCTTTGTGCACGGACGACATGTGTGGCCAAAATTCCGAGAAGACCGTCACGACCTCTCGCCTGATCTGCTCACCAGACGATTGTCTGATTCTACCCGGCGGAGCAACGATTCCGAAGTGTCTGCTTCCTGAAAAATCCGACCACTGGTCGCGGATTCGCAGAACGGATTCGCGCCACACCACACCGGAATGCCCGCACTCAGGGCGTCCGCAGCAGCTCAATATGTCCGCTGCAGAAGCGGCAGCCCACCCGAGTCCCGATGTGCTTCGCACTCGCGCGGAGTTCATTCTGACAGTGCGGACACTGCGTGTACATCGCCGTAACCGTCACGCTGTCATCATACTGAAACGGCTGATTGCAGTGCTTGCAGGCCACACGCTGGCCCCGGTACTTCACATGAATCCGCAGTTCCTGTTGACAGCCCGGGCACAGGACATAGTGACCTTTCGGCGGGGCAGCGGCGATCACGGAAATCTCCGGCAGGGGAACAAACGTCGGCATCTCCACGCTGTCTTCGGTCAGTTCCGAATTCAACAGCGCACGACAGGTACGACAGTGAATCAGCAGCGGCGGCATCTCATCGCCACACTGCGGACAAGAACCTCCAGGCCATGCACCAGCCATCAAACTTTTCCTTCTCGGCCTCGAAAACCATGGTGAACTGCATTCTCAGAGAAAACGGCGAAGTCTGGCCCGCCGAGACTTTAACTCAGCCCTCGCCCACCTGTCATCCCTGAAATTGTGAGACCATGGAATTCCGGCGAGACAGCCGAGATCAGCCCTTCCGGTCACCCGCCGGCAGCGCGAACAGCTTTCCGAAGGTTCGCAGGTAAAGATGACCATTCGCCACCGCCGGAGTAGCATGAGAACCCTCGCCCAGCGACGTCCTGCCAAGGAACTCGTACTCGCGAGATGCCCGCACCACAAAAACCTCACCCTCCTCGGAAACAGCAAACAGCCGCCCGTCGACCCAGATCGGTGACCCACTGAACGTGCCGCCCGTCACCCGTTTCATCCAGACTTCCTCCCCCGACGGCAGCTCCAGACATTTCAGCACGCCGGTGTCACCCCAGAGAAACAACAGACCGTCCCGCGCAATCGACGTCGGCACGTACGGCAACTGTGTCGTGCGCTCAAACACGATACGCGACTCGGCCGCCACCGCGTCTCCGGTGTCCACCGCCATCAGATATTTCCCCGTGCCGGCGCTCCCGCATGTCGCGATTACCACCCCCCCAAACTCCACTGGTGAAGACACCGTACGCATCGGCATCGGCTTCGTCTGCCACTTCAGCGCACCCGTGGCCAGGTCGTAACTGCTCATCCCCGTCGGCTGACTCAGACAGATCACCTGCTGCCGACCTTCCCCGGCGGGCAACAGCATCGGCGTGGAATACGTCGTGTGCGCACTGGGACGCTCCACCTGCCAGACCACTTCACCGTCCGTCACACGCAGCGCCAGCAGCGAGCTGGGCCCCGGCTGATCGTTGGGCACAATCAACAGGTCACCAGCCACAATCGGCGACGCCCCCTGTCCGTGTTCCCGACTGAATGCCCCCAGATTCCTCGACCAGATCTGGTTTCCGCTGAAATCCCACGCCGCAGCTATCTGCGACTCCTCATCGGCAGAAACCAGATACACACGTTCACCGTCTGTCACGGGCGTGCTGGATGCCCAAGAATTCTTGGGATGTTTTTCACTCCTGCCGAACGACAGTGGAATCTGCCAGCGCTCAGTGCCGGAATCCGCGTCGAGGCACTGCAGCGATCGCTGGGTGCCATCTTCTTTGGCGGAGGTGATGAACAGTGACTTGCCCCAGATCACCGGCGAGGAGTGTCCGACGCCGGGAAGGTCGATCTTCCAGGCGTAGTCGTCATCATTCCAGGTTGCCGGGATTCCCGACTGCGTGCTGAGCCCTGCGCCGTTGTCACCGCGAAACCGAGGCCAGTTGTCGCCGCGGGCAGATGCCGCCAGAAGGACCAGCAGGACAACGGTGGGCAGTCGGACTTCGGCTCGCGGCATGGGGATTCTCGCAGCTGGCAGAGGCACTTTGGCGGGGGGGGCGGGGGCAGAATCGGGTCGTGAAGCCGTCCGGCCGGCTCGTCGAAAGCATGAGAATGACAGAGAAAACGGCTGATTGCAATCCTGAGATCAGTCAGAGTGGTGTCCGGGCGGGAGGCCGCGGCCTGAAAATCGGGCACAGAACAGAGATGACAGTCGGGACTTTGGATGACAGACGGGACTTTGATTGTCAGTATGATGATCGGCGCAGTGCAGGAGTTGTCTCATCACTCGATCGCGCGGCGATGTGAACATTTCAGGACAGAGTTCAGTCACAATGACGAAAGAATTGGACGAATCAGCCACCCCGGTGGAACAGGTTGCATTCCTGCTGACGTGGGATGGCACCTCGTGGCGCGATGTGGTGCGACTGAGACAGGGCCTGATCACCACGATCGGCCGCTCAGCCACGAATCGGATTGTGCTGCAGGATGATTCCTGCAGCCGCAATCACTGCGAGGTGTTCTTTTCGGACGGCGACTGGCGCCTGCGGGATCTCAGCAGCCGAAACGGAACATTGCTCCGCGGACAGCCGGTGAGCGGTGATGCAAAGCTGATGTCCGGAGATGTCGTGGTGATTGGCGCCTGTCAGCTGACATTCACGACAAGCCTGGATGTAACGCCCAGTCCGCCGAATTCGCCGCAGACGGACCGTGAGACGTCGCCGACGCAGGCGAAGCCGGCAGCGGCGGCGCGGGAGCCCAGCATTCTGCATCGCACGAGTACTCCCGGATTCCTGTCGCCGGCCGCGGCCGCGCGGGATTCCGGATATTCGGTACCGCTGGCAAAGCTGTTCGGCCTGGGCCTTGAAATGGGCGCCGCGAGAAATCGGCAGCAGCTGACAGAAGTTGTCCTTGCCAGCCTGGCGCGTGAAACCGTGGCCGGAATTTGTGCCATTCTGCTCAAGGGTGCCGAAGAACCAAAACAGCCATCCCCGACGGACCTGCAGGTCGTGGCCTACCACAGCGTCAAGGATCTGCCTTACCGGCGCGTGTCCGACAATCTGTCGCGGATGGTTCTTTCGCGGCGCGAAGCAATTCTCGCCCGCGACGTCAACGACGATACTCAGCTGTCCGTCTTCGACAGCCTCGGTGAGATGAAGGCCATCAGCGTCATCTGTGCACCGATCCACCTGGCCGATCAGGTTTACGGCCTGATTCACCTGTACTCCACGAATCCCGACAATCCGCTGGGACGGGATGACCTTGAGTTTACACTGGCAGTGGCGAGTCAGCTGGCGGTGGCCATCAGCCAGCTGAGAGAACGCGACCACCTGCAGTCCGGACTGGCGCAGGCGCGCAACGAGAATCGATCGCTCCGGGAACAACTGTCACAGGAACAGTCGCTGATCGGAGAGACACCGTCCATGGTTCAGCTGCGGGACCGAATTCGCCTGATCGCCGAGACGGACGCGAGTGTCCTGATCAGCGGCGAGAGCGGGTGTGGCAAGGAGCTGATTGCGCGACGGATCCACAACAGCAGCCCGCGGCGAGAGGGTCCGTTTGTCTGCCTCAACTGCGCCGCACTGAACGAAAGACTGCTGGAAAGCGAACTGTTTGGCCATGAAAAGGGCGCATTCACGGGCGCCATCGACCGAAAACTCGGCCGTTTTGAACAAGCCGACAAGGGCACGCTGTTTCTGGACGAAGTGGGAGAAATGAGCCTCTCGATTCAGGCAAAATTTCTGCGTGTCCTGGAAGGCCATGCATTTGAGCGTATCGGCGGACGAAAACCGATCGTGGTGGATGTGCGTCTGCTGGCCGCGACGAATCGCGATCTTGAGGAAGCCGTCGAGGACGGAGATTTCCGGAAGGATCTCTACTTTCGGCTGCATGTGGCCGAAATCATTGC
>SYLK01000213.1 GCA_005809115.1 Planctomyces sp.
AAGCTGCAGAATTCCTTCGTCATCCAGCTGAGTTCCCGCGATATTCAACCGTGTCAGGCGACCAAACTTCAGCAGACTGACTGCCGATGCGCTGGTGATTCGTGTGGCCTCCAGATTCAGTTCCTCAACCTGTGCCAGCCCGGACAAAGCTGACAGCGCCTGATCATCCAGTTTCGTTTCCCAGAGTCCAAGATACGTCAGCCGGGACAGCGCATTCAGCTTTGAGATCCCCGCGGGTGTCACCAGACGACATTCGCTGATATCCAGATAACTGACTTTTGGCAGAGCGGCGATGATCTCAAGTCCGGGATCATCGAGCGACGTCCCCCGGAGTTCGAGTCGCTCCAGAGCCGTCAGCCCGGCGATCTGTCGGAAGCCTTCCCCGGTGACGTCTGTATCACGCAAGCGCAGGCGTCTGAGGTTCCTGAGCCCAGCCATGGCGCTCATCCCGCGATCCGTCAGGCGGGATGAATCCAGCTGCAGCGACTCCAGTTGCGTGAGTTTTCCAATGGTTGCCATCGCCGCATCGGTGATTGCAATGGCGTTCAGATTCAGCGACCTGAGGGGCAGATGCTGCAGATGCACCATGCCGGCGTCCGTCACTCTGGACTTTTCAAGCTGCAGGTCCGACAACATCGGCAGTGCGGCCAGGTGGACCAGGCCCTCATCCGTGATGTTCGTATTTCTCAGATCCAGCGCTCTCAGCTTCGACAATCCGGAGAGAGCTGCCAGGCCGGGGTCGGTGACAGTGGTCAGGCGCAGATTCAGCACTTCCAGTTCCGTCAGCCGCCCCGCTGCAGCCAGAGCAGCGTCACCGGCCGCCGAATCAGACAGATCCAGTCGGCGCAGCCGGGACAGACTCGACAGTCCGGCCAGACCGGAATCACTGAGTCCGCGGCCCGACAGTCGCAGCGTCTTCAGCTGCGGCACGCCGCTGAGCTGACTGAGCACCGCGTCGTGACCAGTGTCAACAAACCCGGTAATTTCGTCGACGGCACCGGAAGGGTCGCGATTCAGCCGGAATCCCGCGCCCTCCAGTGCCGCCACCGCGGCCGGATCATCACGAACAGGTTGCTGTACCGCGACCGCCTCTGACGCAGGTTCCGCCTCACTCCGGCCCCCGGGAGGCATTTCGGTCTTCTGACAGCCGCTGCTGAGAACGCTGGTCAGCACGAGGCAGGCTGCCGTCGCTGTCAAAGGCTGCATCCGCATGCGGTGTTGATCCCACTGATGGAAATTGGAATTGCTCTGCCGTGTCTGAACGCAAGTGACAGATGAACGCAGGCGACAAGCATAAGCGGCCACCAGGTCATTCGCAACAGGACGGAAGCCGGAACGAGGGCCTCTGCCCCGCTGCTGCGCTGGAATTTCGCGCTATTCTTGCCACTTTCGGCGGCGCCGTTAATATGCGGGGGGTACGCGCAGCCCGTTCCCCGATTCCGGGACCGGGATGCGGGTCATCTGATCGTGCCGAATTCCGTATTATTCCCGCCGACCGCCTGACATGAGGTAAATCCGATGACGAAAAAGACCACACGTCGTAATTTTGTGGCACAGTCCGTGGCGCTGGGCACGGCTTTCTGGATCGGTGGACCCAGGGTCGTGCGGGCCGGATCGACCTCCGCTCTGCAGACACTCAGCGGTGCCTGTGTCGGCGTGGGCGGCAAGGGCAGCAGCGACGCGAGTCATGTTGCGGAACATGGAGTGAAGCTCGTCGGAATCTGCGATGTGGATGGGCGCACACTGGCGAAGAAAGGTCGAGAATTTCCGGATGCTGCGAAGTTCACCGACTTTCGGGAAATGTTCGATGCGCTTGGCGATAAATTCGACCTGGTCACTGTCAGCACGCCGGATCACACGCACGCCGTCGCCGCCATTCGGGCGATGAAGATGAAGAAACACGTCTACTGCCAGAAACCTCTGACATGGTCAATTTACGAGGCACGGCAGATGCGTGAGGTTGCCGCAGAAATGGGCGTTGTGACGCAGATGGGCAATCAGGGGACATCAGAAGACGGGCTGCGAAAGGCAGTCGAAGTCATTCGGTCCGGTGCGATCGGTGACGTCCGCGAAGTGCACGTGTGGACGAATCGGCCGATCTGGCCCCAGGGAATCGGCCGACCCAAAGGCACAGATCCCATTCCGAGCGAACTGAACTGGGACGCCTGGATCGGTCCTGCCGCAATGCGCCCCCACAAAGAGGGAATCTATCACCCGTTCAAGTGGCGCGGCTGGGTGGATTTCGGCACCGGTGCGCTCGGTGACATGGCGTGCCATACGACCAACCTTCCCGTGATGGCTCTGAACCTGTGGGATCCCGTCGCCGTGACAGCGGTACACAACCCAGGGATTTTCGAGAATGAGACGTTCCCCAACGCCACGACGCTGAAGTACGAGTTCCCCGAGCGCAATGGGCTCGCCGCCTGCGATTTCTACTGGTACGATGGCGGTGACCTGCCGCCACAAAGTCTGACGTCTCAGCTGCCGGAAGCCTTCCGGAAAAAAATCGACCAGCAGCGCAACGGTGGTGACCGGACCAGCGCTGCACTGCTGGTGGGGAGTCAGGGGATGCTGCTGTCGGAAAACGACTACGGTGGCGCCTTCGTGCTCCTGCCGGAAGAACGGTTCACCAGCTTCAAGCCGCCAGAGCAGTCCATACCGCGGATTCCGTTCAAAGGCGGGATCGACGAACGCCAGAAGTGGGAGTTTGTTCAGACCTGTAAGGGCGAGTATGCTCCAGGAACCCTGTCAAACTTCGGTTACGCTGGTCGCCTGACGGAAACGATCCTGACGGGGAATCTCGCCGTTCGGGCGGCGGAAGGTCAGCGGATTGAGTGGGACGCCGAAAAACTCGTCTGCACGAACCTGCCGGAGCTGAATCAGTTCGTGCACCGCCAGTATCGCGACGGCTGGACACTCTGAGCCGGGAGGCGCAGTCGATGCGACCCGGCATGACAGCGCCCTGCCGAATGTTCGGACGAACCCGTTCGCCTGCGTTTGCCGCCTCTTTGCCGCCAGCGAGCCCGGGGCAACGCCTGTCAGGCGGTCAGTCCGGTGGTCAGCGGGCGCACGAGCCCCGGTGCTGGGAAGCGGCATGATCGGCCGGGCACGGGACTGCTGCGGCAGCTTTCTGCGCTCTCTGAGGGAGCTGCACCGCCGGCAGCGGCCGCGGAACGGCCAGAATACCGGAAAAACCGGTATTAGCGTTCGAAGTGGCAGATCCGGCACGTTCTGAAGGTTCAGCACAACCGTCACATTTTGACTCAACCTGACCACAGTGTTTTTCCGATCGAACAGAGTAACCGGAATACCCGGCAGAACCGGTACAGTCTGTAAGTACGGATCGATCGGAACACTC
>SYLK01000214.1 GCA_005809115.1 Planctomyces sp.
GACCGTCGGTAAACCGCAGTACGATGGTCGCAGCAGAACTCATTCCCCGCGTGTAGTGTTTCTCAATCGGCTGCGGCACTGCGGCCGGCTTTCGCACAACAATCACCGGAACCCCCAGACCTTCAGCGACGTGCCGGTTCCGCAGATTCTGCAGCTGATAGTCTGAGACGAATTCAAACTCACCCAGCTGCTCGATGCTCAGCAGGTGTGACGGAAACGGAATCTCGAACACCACCCGTCGACCGGTCAGCACCATCTCCACATTCTGCCCCAGCCGATAACCGGAGTTCCTGCTGACGGATCGGAGAAATGACTCACAGCTGGCGTTGTACACCTCCGCCGTGCTGCGGTGCTCCGCAGCGTTCGGATCCGGCAGCCGCCCATCTTCGTCCGGCAGGGAAAAATAGCCCCAGGCCGCCTGAGCCGAGTCAAGATACAATTCCTGCGACAGCAACGCATCACTGGCCGACATCGACTGCGCTCCGAGGTAACAGAGTTCCGCCGACGCATGCAGCGCCTCCCGTGTCGGCTCCGCGCGGGACCTCGCGCTGACATGCCTGAGCATGTCGTTCAGATGCGATTTGCCCCGATAACCAGTCACCCGAATGAATTCTTCAGTCCGGTCCGACGGCCGCCAGTGCCCCGGGGCAGTCGTTTTGAGCCTTTCTGCCAGCGGATTGTGCGGCTTTTCACGTAACTTCACAAACTGGGTCGTTGCGCACCCCAACTGGAACACGGACAATCCGCACAGGAGAAGTCCGATCCAGAACCCGACTGGTATTGTGGGGCGCAACGTCTTCAAAACAGGCGAAGTCCCGATTCCTGCACGCCAGACTGCAGCCCGGCCCCGGATTCACGTGATCCGAAGTTACAGCTCGACCGCCCGGTAGCCTCCCAGGATTCCCTTTTTTGGTCAAGATGAGTCCACGAGACGCAGGAAATCTCCGCTAACATACGCACGGAAACCACGACCCGACTCGCCGGAAGCATTTCGATTCATGCCCCAGAACCAACAAAAACTCGGCCCATTCCAGCTCCTGACGCTGATCCTTGCCGGATTCGCCCTGCTGACCACAACCATCTGGGTCTACCTCACTGACCCTGTCATCTCAGATTCGCTCTGGCCACGGGACGTGCATGCACACGTGCTCAGTCTGTTTGGCGGTGAGGTGTTGTCGGACGCTGTCTATGGAATCCGATCACACCTGAACTGGACAAATGTATTTTATCGCGTGGCGACGACACTCGTCGTGTTGTGTGGTGGATCGGCCCTGCTGCAGTGCTGGCTTTGCGGAGTACCGCAGCTGACCGTGACGGACAATCGCAGAACCATCGCGGGCAGGCGGACCAGGCCCGTGTGGTCTGACGTCTTCCCGCATTGTCTGCGGAGAACGGCGACCCGGTCATTCGGTAGTCTGTTGTGGCTGGCACTCTGGGCCACGTCGTCGCTGATTCCGGGTTCACGACTGGAGCAGTTTGTGTATCTCACACCGACATTCTGGGCGGCGGTCCTGGGTGCCGGAATTCTGAACGGACTCTGGCCGGAAGAAGATCGATGGGGTTGCCCGAGTCGCAGCCGATGGCCGCTGATCTTCCTGGCGCTCCTGACCTGCGGATGGATTGCGATTTCATTCTGGATGAATGAGCGGCTGTATGCGGGGCTGCGAATTCCTCACGGCGACTCAGCGATGTACGAAGAGCATCTCTGGAACGTCTGGCATGGGAAGGGATTTCGCAGTTACCTGGATCAGGGCTTGTTTCTGGGCGAACATATCCAGGTGATTCATCTGCTGCTGCTGCCACTGCACATGCTGTGGCCGTCTCACCTGCTGCTCGAGCTGGCGGAATCCATTGCGCTGGGTCTGTGCGTGATTCCGATCTGGCGGATCGCCCTGCGGCACTCAGGCAGTCGGTCGGCGGCGGCGTGGCTCGCAGCGGCCTGGCTGTTTTTTTATCCGATGCACTTTCTGGACATTGCGATTGACCTGAAGACGCTGCGCCCCAGTTGTTACGGATTACCATTCCTGCTGTGGGGTATTGATCTGGCTGAGCGCTATCGCTGGAAGTCGGCCGGACTGTGCCTGGTGGTGGCCATGTCCGCGCAGGAGGACTTCGCGATGATCATCGGCCCGGTCGCGCTGGTGTTGTGGTGGTATCAGCGACAGGAGGTTCGTACGAATCCGGCGGCCGCAGCATCCGCCAGATGGTCTCTGGCGACCGGTTGCCTGTCGTTCGTCTATCTGGTTGCGGCGGTGATGATCATCATACCCGCATTTCGCGGAGGCATGGCGGTCCATTACAGCCGGTATTTTGGAGATCTGGGCAGCAGCCCGGGCGATCTGGCCAGAACCGTGCTGCAGGACCCGTGGCGGGTCATCAGCCGAATCCTGAGTCTGCGGACCCTGACATATCTCCTGGCCTTCAGCGTTCCGGTGGGATTCCTGGTTTTCCGGAGTCCCCTGCGGCTGATGGCAGGGTCACTGACATTTGTGATGCTGAGCCTGATCCAGCTGGGGCAAGTTACGCCGGCGGAGAGTCCGCCGTCGGGCGTGGCGTCTGCGGCGCCCGTCCCTGCGACGCTGGAACTGCCCCCGGTTCCCTATCATCACTTCCACGCACCACTTCTGCCGGTATTATTCTGGGCGGCTGCCGCCGGGCTTGGCGACAGGCGTCCTGCAGACGATGACCGTGTCGGGAAGATTCCGGGGCAGGTGCTCCCCTGGCAGGGGTTTTCAGCGACTTCGGCCGCGCGATTTGCCTGCTGCTGTTCCGTTCTGACGGCCGTGACCAGCTCGCTCATGCCATGGGGCGCGGCGTTCTGGTCCGAGCGGGCGGCCACGGGATATCGACAGCGGTTCGTTCCGGGACCTCGTTCCGAACACTTTCCGAAAGTTCTGGCGCAGCTGCCGGTGACATCCCGCGTGGCATCCACGGATTATGTCCACACGCGGCTGACGCACTATGAAAGATCATACGACTACAGCGATTATCTGCGTGCCGTGAATAACTATCTTCCGGGAGTGCCGGACGATACGGACTACATCGTGATCGATACACAGCATCCCTACAGTACGATTCGGTCGCCACAGGACGTCCCTGAGCTGCGGGAGCTGCCCGAACGATGGGAGCTGCTGCCGGACCAGACGGATGGATATTTCATCATTCTGCAGCGCCGTCCCGCAGGTTCGCCCGTTGCGCCCCGACAAGACCATCCGGAGTGATCTCGCGCGACGGCGCCAGCCGCAGCTGCCGTCGCCCGATGCGCTGTTCAGGACCGGCCAAAAAATCAGTTGAACAAATTTTCTGGTCAGGGAAGCGCAGCGCCCCCTGACCGGAATCACGCTGGTGTGTGACGCCGGCTGGACCTGAATGTTTCGTTTTGACCGCAAAATTGCTGCATGAAATCATCGGCCAGCTGATGAACTGAATCAGCGAATCCGCATTCGAGGTGCAGGATTCATGCGGCCGAAGTTTTCATGAGTTTGTTCAACTGATTTTTTGGCCGGTCCTCAGTCGATCGCGGCTGCCTCGGGGCGTCCCAGACTGACCAGAGGCAGCGCCGCATTCAGGCTGCCGGAACGAAATCCGGCGAGATCGAGTGTCACGGCACGGAATCCCAGCGACCCCAGTTGCTGCACGACCTGAGTCCGGATCGTGTTGTCGGTGAGGCAGGGCAGGGCCGTCAGGGGCACTTCGATCCGCGCCAGGTCAGTCGCCTCGTGCCGGACACGCAGTTCAGACAGCCCTGTGAGTTCTCTCAGGAATGCCTCGGCACGTTCGACACGATGAACGCGTTCTTCGGTGACTTCGACACCATACGCGATGCGACTCGCCAGGCAGGGGGAGGCGGGCTTTTCGGCGACGCTCAGATTCCAGTGGCGGGCCAGTGCTCGCACCATTTCCTTGCCAACTCCCTCCTCGATCAGCGGACTGCGCACCTGATGCTGTGCAGCGGCCTGCATGCCCGGTCGATGGTCACCCAGATCGTCCAGGTTCGCACCATTGGCCATCGTACTGACCCCCAGCTCCGATAAACGAGACGCCGTGAGAGTGTACAGCGAATCCTTGCAGAAGAAGCAGCGATCACCGGCGTTCCGGCGATATTCGTCCCGAGTAAACTCGGTGGTGCTGAATTCGACATGACGAATTCCCATCGCAGCGGCTTCCAGTCGCGCTGTCTGTCGTTCCACTTCCGCCAGACTGGGGCTGACGGCGGTCACTGCGACGGCGTCCGGGCCAAGCGCCAAGACGGCAGCTCGGGCCACGACCGCACTGTCGACACCTCCGGAAAAGGCCACAGCCACGGAACCGTAGCTCCGCAGACGGTCTACCAGTCTGCGGGCGGCTGTCACGACATCGTCCTGCATCATCGGCACTCGCCCCTTCAGTCAGTACCAGCGCCACTGCGGGCCACGAACATCGGCCCCGCTGCGAGCCAGGCAGGGAAACGCGAATTTCAACTTTGCCTGAACGAAACAGGCGTTTCGTCCGCTTCAACCGGCAGCGACAATCTTCGCGTGGACATCCGGCAGAGTGCAGTTTATCGAGTTGCGACATAAAGTTCAGCAGGTCGCATCGGCAGATTCGCCGCCAGAATCGTCTGAAGATGTAAAAATGGCGCAATTTGTGCATTCCCCCTCTCGCCAAAGACTGTCCCAGATCCTCAAAATCCACTGCGGAACGTGCAGCCTTCCGGTTCTTGCGCTGCCGTTTCATTGAATCGTGATAATTCTGAAGAAGGTGCCGTGTATGTCACGCACAGTCGGTTTGATCGCTCTGACCAGTACTCTGGTGTGTTCGCTTTCGTGCCTGTCCGCTCCGCTGTGGGCGCAGCAGGATGCCGCCGCGCTGCCGTCTCCCACGGCGGAAGCGCTGCCGGCCGCGGATTCGAGCCGCGAGGAAACGCAGGGTTCGCTGCTCGGGCAGTGGGATCGCCTGATTTACATTCCGTTTCGGGAACTTCAGAAGGTTTTCGACCAGCGTGATGCGTCGGTCGTGCTGCCATACGGCGAATATCTGGAGCTGATGAAGCAGTATCTGGAACAGCGTGCGATCAGCGGAATCTCGCCGGACGCCGTCATCACGGCCTCCGCCTATCGTGCGGTGGTGGAGAAGGATATTGTCAGAATTCAGGCCGACCTGATGATCAGCGTGCTGAAGGAAAAGGGCTGGTCGACCATTCCACTGGCTTTCGGGGGTGCTGCGGTTGGCCGAGTGACACCGGACGACGGGAGTGTGATCCTGCAGGGGAAGGCGGAGGGACAGTACGATCTGATGATTCAGGGTGGAGGGGCGAAGCAGGTGACGCTCGAGCTGCTGGCCACGGTGCGAACATCACCGGAGAACAGGTCATTTCGAATCAGTTGCCCGGTGACGGGCATGAGTGAACTGGATTTTCTCGTTTCTGAACCCGATCAGGCGATTCAGGTGAGCCCCCTGCAGGTACTGTTGCCCCTGACTGAGCCCGCGAAGCCGGGAACGACGGGAGTGCGAGCGAGTCTGGGGGCAGTCGACCATGTGGAGGTTCGCTGGAATCCGCGCGCGGGTGCCAGACCCGTCATGGATCTTCTGTCGAGTGCCACGAATGAGTCTGCGGTGCGGATTGAATCGGGACTGGTCCTGACGCGAACGCTGATTGACTACGAGATCCTGCGTGGCGAGCTGCGGGAAGTTTCTGTCCTGGCCCCCCGCGACGCGCGTGTGATCGACGTCATCTCCGCCGGGGGGCGGATCCGGTCGTGGAATGTGCTGCCCGTCGGAGACACTCACCAGCAGATTGTGGTGGAACTTCTGAGTCCCGTGTCGGAGCGATTTCAGCTGGAGGTCCAGACGGAGCGCAATCCAGCCGGAGACACGCTGCAGCTGACCGGGCGGTCACCGGACGGGCGACTGCAGGGCGTGCATGCCGACGGAGTGGTGCGGGAATCCGGCCGCATCGTGGTGTCCACAGATCCGGCTCTGACAGCCGTTGTCGTGTCCCAGTCCGGTGTCAGGCGTGTCGACGCTGGCAGCGAAGGAAAGTCCGACGCGCCGGATTCTGAAGCCCGGCAGGCCTGGGAATTCAGCGGCACGACGGGAAGCCTGATTCTGCAGATCCGACCGGTGGAACCAAGGCTGCTGGTCACTCACGAATCACAGCTGATCTTTCGGGACGATGAGCTGCGACTGAAGAGCACACTGAACTATACCGTCGAACGGGCCGGTGTGTTTCAGCTGACTCTGGGAGTACCGGAATCGCTGATCGTGGACAGTGTCTCAGCAGACGGGATGAGCGAATTCAACGTGGATAAGGACAGCGGCAAGGTCACTCTGGCGCTGACTCAGAAGCGTACCGGAGCCATCAGCGTCACGATTCTGGCACATCAGGATTTTGATTCCGCGGCAGAGCATCCGGAATCTCAGCTGCCCACGCTGACGCCGGAAGGTGTCGAGCGGGAAACCGGCACGATCTCCGTGTTTGCGCCGGAGTTCCTGGATGTCCTGACGGTCGACGAGAAGCTGACGGGGGTGTTTCCCGCGCGGGACGCCGCGGTGCCAGCGATACCCCGGCTGCGACTGATCGCCTCGTGGAATTACTCGCGTCGACCGATCAGCCTGGTCGTTCGCACGGCACCGCGGCCCGCACAGCTTTCGGCCACTGTGGGTACGACAGTCCGAGTTGAGCCGGAGATTCTGAAGGTCAGCAGCATCGTCGCATGCGACATCCGGAACGCCGGACTTGATACACTGCGGATCGCCGTGCCGGAATCCGTTGCCGGCGACGTGAGATTTCACGCCGTGACTCCGGGACACGTGATTCAGCAGCGAAACCGTGCCGCACAGGCCGAGGACGGCTGGGTGACATGGACTCTGGTGCTGCAGGATGAAACCACGGGGACCGTCAGAATCTCTGTCGACTGGGAAGTTGCCACGGATACGGAAGCCGGAGCGACAGCAAACGGAGCCGCAGGCGGGGCCGCTGAGCACGTTGCAGCGGTCGATCCGCCCCGGGTCCTGACGCCATTCCCCGCTGACCAGGGGGAACGCCGACGCGTCACACTGACGCAGGTGCGGGGCGAGATCCGGCTGCTGCGCCATGAATCGCTGTCGATCACCGCTGCTGCACAGGGTGACACAGCCGAAGCAGTGGATGTGCGGGAACTGGAACTGCTGCCGCAGGATGGCTATCTGGCCTTCCGATATTTCTCGCAGCCGGCCGGAGCCACAATTCGCATTCGTCGCCACGAGATTCATGAGGTTGTTGCCACGGTGGTGGCCCGCGCGGCAGTGGAGGTGGTCTCGGAACGCCAGGATCTGGCGGCGTATCGCTGCCGGTATCGGATTACCACCAGTGAACGACAGCGACTGCGGATCGATCTGCCTCAGGGCTGCGATCTGCAGGCGCCCCTGCTGAATGGCCAGCGCACGACGATCGAGAAGGCCACCGACCAGAGTGCCTCGGAAGGCTGGGAAGCCTATTTCGTGAATGTCAGCCGCGAGCAGACCTCGGACACCCCGCTGCTGCTGTCCATTCAGTTCCGCTGCCCGATTGTCGAGTCCGGACGAGTGCCGTATGAAGGCCGCGGGGGACGTCAGGTGCTGCGGATTCCGCTCATCGGTGCGGATGACGGATCAACTGTCGTCCAGCAGATTCAGCTTGTCCTGTGGGCGCCAAAAGATGTCTCGTTGATTGGTGAACCTGACCGCTGGACACGGATCGGGCGTCCCCGCTGGTCGCTGTTCCGACCGTTCGAAACATCGTCGTCGCCCCAGGCTGCCGCGGAGGTTTCGGGCTGGATCGGAGATGAAGGCGGGAGTTCCGGCGACTTCGCGACCCAGGGGCATGCGGCCGCATTTCGCGCCCTCGGGCGTCAGGCAAAGCTGGAAGTCCAGTGGTGGGATCGACCGTTCCTGCTGTGGCTGATCAGTGGCACAGTGGTGGTGATTGGTTTCATTGTCCGCCGTACCCCGCTGGAGAATCGAATCACGATTATCCTGGTGGGGATGTTTGTGGCGGCCGTCTGGTTTCTGAAGGATGGCCACGCCACTCTGGAGTTCTTATCCGCCGGTCTCCCGGGCTGCTTCGTGACGCTCGCGATCTGGTGTGCAGGATTGTTCTCGGCCCGTCGCACTGATCCAGCTCGTCGCACGGATGCAGCCGGCCAGACGGATGCAGCCGGCCAGACGGCGGCAGCCCTCGATTCCGGACCGGGCAATCCCGCCATTCCGGGCGCCACGCCGGATTCGACATCAGCGAGTTCCGCCGGAAGCCAGGCAGGCAGGAATCCGTTCCACGGCGCAACCGAGGAGGATCGCTGATATGCACAGTCTCACCACAGGATTCATCATGCGAACTGTGAACTGCGTTTCGCCCCTGCTGGCACTGGCCATGCTGTGCGGTTCGACGGCGCTGGCTCAGACTCCCGATCCGCCGACTGGGCCGGCGCGCGAGCTGTATATTCCGTCAGACCAGCTCGACGTCCTGTTCCAGCGGGAGCGGCGAGGGGTACTGATGTCGCGGGATGAGTTTCTGAAACTCCTCCGGCAGGCCGAGACGAATGTCTCCGCGGGCGCAGGACAGCTGCCCGCGATCGCGGCGGAGTCGGTAAGGATTTCGGTCTCGCAGGCCGATCAGCATGCGCTGGTGCAGATGGACATCAGGATCCGCCAGGCGGCCGACGGCTGGCAGTCTCTGCGACTTCCCGCCGGGAATCTGCTGGTGGAGAGCGCTGTCATGGAGGGAGTATCAGCCCCCGCAATCGGTCGGGACCCTCAGGATCCGCAGAGCCTGCTGGTGGCGCATGACACCGCCGGGACCGTGACTCTGAGCCTGACCCTGTCCACTCCGCTGATCCACCTTGGCAGTGATCGCATGGCGGCGTTTCAGTTGCCCCGGGCAGTGGCGTCACAGCTCACGGTCAGCTGTCCGGCAGGGCAGCAGTTGCTGTTCAATGATCTGCAGCTGGCACGACCGGAGGCGTCAGACGTGGAGGCCCGATATGTTCTGCCGGTCGGCACTGCCGAACAGGTGCGACTGAAGTGGACCGCGGAAAGACAGCAGACGGAAGCACAGACCCTGGTCTTCGTCAGCAGCGACGTACAACTGCGGATGCAGCAGGAAGCCGCGCGATGGATTTCCGATTCCCGCGTCAGCATTTTCGGTGGATCGATCAACCAGCTGGTGGCCCGCGTTCCTGCGCGGATGGAGATCACGGGTGTGGATTCGACCGGGCTGGAGTCCTGGAAACTGGAGGATGATCCGGATCACCCCGGCATGACCCGTGTGACTCTGGCGTGGCGGCAGGCCTTCACCGATGACCGGATGATCCGGATCCAGGGGATTGCGGCACTCGACGGCGCCGGCCCGCATCCGGTTCCGACCCTGGAATTCGCGGACGTGACGGCCCATACCGGCCGTCTGGCGGTGACTCGCGATGATGGACTGCGACTGATCGCAAAGACCGGCGGAGGAGTCCGCGCTGTGGCCGGCGATATGGCAGTCACACGTCCGGGAGCAGCCCAGTTCGACTTCTGGACGAATCACTTCGAATTGCAGGTTGCC
>SYLK01000215.1 GCA_005809115.1 Planctomyces sp.
ACTGACTGAAGAACGAGTCGCCCTGGGACGACAGGCCTTTCTGACCAAAGGCTGCAGCAAGTGTCACGGTGAAGACGGACGCGGGCAGACAAAAGATAACATCGGCAATGATTCGTGGGGATACGCAACGCGTGCTGCTGATCTGACGTCCGGAATGCTGCACGGCGGTCAGGAGCCCATTGATGTGTATCGTCGCATTCTGAACGGGATCAACGGAAGTCCGATGCCGGGTTTTGCGAGTGCTCTGCAGAATGAGCCGGACACCATCTGGAATCTGGTCAGCTATGTTCTGCATATCTCGGGGCGGCGGCGTGAAGGGGTGTCCGTTCCGGCGGGTCTGATCAAACCCTACGAAATGGCAGCAGCACCGGCAGCTGCCGCTGCGATGACACCATCCGGGACCGGGGGTGAGGCGGTCGCCGGTGATACCGCCCCGGCCGCGGCGGACGAGACGACCCAGTGAGCCTTCCGACGATGGCCGTGCGATTCCCGGACCGGACGGGGCTCGGCGATCGTGTCGGCCGAAAGAACAACGAAACCGCGGACGAGTCAGGGGGGCGCCAGGCCCGGTCCCCTGCGTCCCTGTGTATGTTACCAGTCCTCTGGAGTTGCGAACCGGACTCATGTCACAGCACACATCAGAACAACGCGTAATGGAATCTGACGATCGACGGCGCCAGCTTGACGCACTGCGGCGTCAGGTGGCCAGTCTGGAAGCGGAGATGTCGGCCGTCAATGCCGACAGTCAGTGGCAGGCCGGAAAATTTTATACCGGATTCTATCTCACGGCCGGATTCGTGCTGGGCGGAATTGCCGCGATGGTCAGCCTGCTGGTGAACGTTGTCGGGGCAACAGTTGTCGGTCGGCATCCGCTGGAGATTATCCGGGTGTATCTGACATTCCCGCTGGGCGAGCAGGCGCTGCGGCTGGCGACAGCGGAAGGGACCGGTTATGTGATTGACGACGGCATGATTCTGGCACTGGGCTGCTGTCTGTATATCGGCACGGGGATGGCGCTGGGGAGTGTGTTTCACGTTGTGATGGCCCGCTTTACGACTGGCAGTGCTCTGGCCGTCAGGCTGATGTGGGGTACCGTTCTGGGCGGGGCGGTGTGGATCGTGAACTACTATCTGATTCTTTCGTGGCTGCAGCCGGCGCTGTTCGGTGGTAACTGGATCACCGACAGCGCCGTTCTTCCCTGGTGGGTTGCTCTGGGGACCCATCTGGTCTTCGGATGGACGATGGCCCTGATGGCACCGTTCGGTGCTTTTGTGCCGTACCAGCGCCCGACCGAGCAGGAATCGGCAATCGTGCGGTGATGACTGATCTGGATTTCTTCGTGCAGGACTGCGAGTAACACAATATGAACGGCGGGACGATCGCTGCAGATGCTTCCGGAAAATCGCACAGTGAGCTGGTCGATGAGAAGCTGGTGCGGACGTACTTCATGACAGCGCTGCTGTTTCTGACCATCTCGATGCTGGCGGGACTGCTGATGGCACTGCAGCTGATTCGGCATAATCCGCTCCGGGGGATTGAGTATTTTTCGCCGGGTCGATGGCGCATGATCCATACGAATGCCGTGGCCTACGGATTTCTGGCCAACGGCTTCCTGGGCTGTCTGCACTGGGCCATCCCGCGGCTCACGCTGCAGCCGGTGTTCAGCCGCCAGCTGTCATGGCTGATTTATGCGGCCTGGCAGTTTGTGGTCGGGGCCACGGCCGTCGGACTGATCCTGGGAGAGGCGCAGGGGCTGGAGTGGGGTGAAACGCCGGTCTGGATTGACCCGGTGGCTCAGCTGGGGCTGCTGCTGGTGGCCATCAATTTCATGACGCCGATTGCGCGGATGAAGGGGCCGATCTATGTCTCGCTGTGGTATTTTCTGGCGGCCTTTGTCTGGACGTTTCTCACGTATGCGATGGGGAACTTCAAGCCGCAGTATTTTGTGGGAGGCACGAGTGCGGGGGCCGTCGGAGGATTGTTCATCCATGACCTGGTCGGCCTGTTCGTCACTCCCATGGGCTGGGGGCTGATGTACTATTTCGTGCCGATTCTGCTGAAGAAGCCGATCTGGAGTCATGGCCTCTCACTGGTGGGATTCTGGGGACTGGCGTTTTTCTATCCGCTGCAGGGGATTCACCACTTTCTGTACACGCCGATTCCCATGTTTCTGCAGTATGGAGCCGTGGTGTCCACGATTGCGGTCGAGCTGGTGGTGACCACGGTGGTGATCAACTTCTTCGGAACACTGGCTGGCAATCCGGGGGCCGTGAAGACGAACCTGCCGATTCGCTGGTTTTATACGGGAATGATCTACTACTTCCTGACCTGTCTGCAGTGCTCATTTCAGGTGACTCTGACATTCCAGAAAATCATCCACTTTACGGACTGGGTGGTGGGCCATGCTCATATGGTGATGTTCGGTGTCTTTTCCATGTGGATTATGGGCATCATGATCTACCTGTATCCGCGGATGCTGCATCGGCCGTGGGCCAGTCAGAGGCTGCTGGAATGGCACTACTGGCTGTCTGCCGTGGGTGTGGGATTCATGGCGGCTGATCTGACACTGCTGGGAGTGTTTCAGGGGTGGTCCTGGGCGGCGCTCGAGCCCTGGGATGCGTCTGTTGATTTTTCCAGACCGTTCTGGATTCTCCGCGTCATCGCCGGGCTGGCGATGTTTGCGGGCCTGCTGGCGTTCCTGGAGAACATCCGGCTGACGACGAAGGGCGCGCTGGCTGCCGCCCGATCCCGGTCAGCCGCCTCAGCAGACTGAAAACCTGAACCGGAGGGCACAGGCTCCATGTCCTGCTGCCGGTTGCCACAGCCGCTGGTCCGTCTGGATCTGTCTGACCTGGAAAACGCGTTGTGGATTGCATTCATCCC
>SYLK01000216.1 GCA_005809115.1 Planctomyces sp.
CAAGAAGTGCTGCGGCAGCTGATGCTCCTTGTTCTGTTTTGACGATTCTGGGACAGCCGCGGCAACCTGCCGCGGCAACCTGCCGGATCAGAGGAACGCAGCTTGCCTCGTGTGTGTACCAGCTGGATGCTCAACGCCGTCTATGCCGGTCTGCTTGCGCTGCTCGGCCCGATCCTGATCTGGCGCGCGGTGCGGCATGGCCGCTATCGCCGCGGGCTGCGGCAGAAATTCGCAGGTGCTCTCCCGATTCCCGCTGACCACCGTCCGGCGGTCTGGTTCCATGCTGTGAGCGTTGGAGAAGTGATTCAGCTCCGCAAGATTGTGGCTGAATTTCGCACACAGGCGGCGGATCAGTATCAGATCATCGTGACAACCTCGACGGACACGGGGTTCGATCTGGCGCGGCAGCACTTCCCGGAATCCACCGTCACCTGGTTTCCACTTGATTTCTCGTGGGCGGTTTCCCGAGCTCTGCACAGGCTGCAGCCGGCACTGGTGGTCCTGATGGAACTCGAACTCTGGCCGAATTTCATTTCGGCCTGCAGTCGGCAGTCCATCCCCGTCGCCGTGGTCAATGGACGCATCAGTGATCGGAGCTTCCGCGGGTACAGCCGGATTCGCCGTATCACGGCACCCATGCTGCGACGCACCCGGCTGATCGCCGCACAGACGCCGCAGTATGCCGAACGTCTGATTGCCCTCGGAGCTCCGCACTCTCAGGTACACGTCACCGGATCAGTCAAGTTCGACGGCGTTGTGACGGATCGGCGGCACCCCGCGACACAGGTCCTGCGTGAACTGTTCGGAATCCGCGATACGGACATCGTTTTCATCGCAGGCAGCACCCAGTCACCGGAAGAAGAACTGGCTCTGTGCGCGTGGCAGCGGCTGCAGCGGCGCTGGCCGGCACTGCGTCTGATCCTGGTGCCGCGGCATCGGGAACGATTTGAAGAAGTCGCGCATCTCGTGCAGGACGCGGGCCTGCCGCTGATCCGGCGGTCAATGCTGCCCCCCGGGCCGAGCGACAGGCAGAATTCACCTGGCGAGTCGCGAGAGACACCCGGTTCTGCTGCGCCGGCAGCCGGTGCGACGTCCGGCCCGGAACCGGTGATCCTGCTGGATACAATCGGAGAACTCGGGGCCTGCTGGGGGCTGGCCGAGATCGCGTTTGTGGGCGGCAGCTTCGGAAGTCGGGGCGGACAGAACATGATCGAACCCGCCGCTTACGGCGCGGCGGTCCTGTTCGGGCCGCACACCTCGAACTTTCGCGATGTCGTGGCCACTCTGCAGGACGCCGCGGCCTGTCTGCCGCTGGCGCAGCCTGAAGACCTGCTTCCGGCACTGGAACATCTGCTGACGGATCCAGGTCGGCGCCAGACGCTCGGCCGAAACGCTCAGCAGATCGTGCTGACCCAGCAGGGTGCGACCTCCCGGACGGTTTCACTCCTGACGAACATCCTGGACCACCGGAATTCCACCGGCAGTTCCTCAGATCGATTCAGAATCCTCTGACCAGTGACTATGATCAGGTGATTCCGGTCGGCAGTTCGGCTCAGGCATCTGCCAGATCCCGACCGATCGGACCGTAAGTCGATCCGTTTACACAAATCACCCAGCCCACAGGTGAAAACCATGCTGCACATCTGCGTGCCTCAGTCGACTTCTCCCCTGATCGGAACCGTGAGCGGCCCGCCGCCGTCGGCGCGGAACCGATGGCAGCAGTCGCGCTGTTCGGCAGCGTTCTGCCGCGTGCTGGTGCAGGTCTGCCTGTTGGCTGCGGCGCTGCTGTACTGCGGCAGCGTGTCTGCGCAGGGAACACTTTCTGCGCAGGGGACCCTGGTCCTGGAACCCGACACGGTGGCCCCCGACTCGAAACACGTGGTGCTGGTCGCAGGTGACGAAGAGTACCGCTCGGAGCAGGTGATGCCGATGCTGGGCAAGATCCTGAGCCGAAGATACGGCTTTCGGTGCACCGTGGTATTCGCCATGGGGCCTGACGGAGCCACATATATTGATGCGAATAACCAGCAGGGCCTGCGGGGACTTCAGGTGCTTGAAACGGCGGATCTGATGATCATTGCCACGCGATTCCGGCAGCCGAGTCCGGAGCAGGCGGGTTATGTGACGCAGTATCTGAATTCCGGCAGACCACTGATTGGCCTGCGAACGGCCACGCATGCATTTCGCGGCGCGCAGAAGTTCGGCGAAGCGATCAGTTTCGATGAATTCGGACTCCGCATTCTGGGCGAACAGTGGGTCAGTCATCATGGCCGACACAAGGTCGAGGGCGCCCGCGGCGTGATTGAACCGGGCGCCGAAAATCACCCAGTCCTGCGGGGTGTGCAGGATGTGTTCGCACCCAGCGACGTCTACGGTGTGCAGCACCTGACCGACATGGACACGATCCTGATGCGCGGCGCCATTACGGAAACGCTGGACCCGAAGTCGCGGGTTCTGGACGATGAACGCAATCGACCGATGCAGGCCCTTGCCTGGCTCCATCCCTGGAGCAGTCCCGACGGGAAGTCGCACGGTCAGGCGTTCTGCACCACGGCCGGAGCCGCGGTCGACTTCGTCAGTCAGGATCTGCGGCGAATGGTGGTCAACGCCGCGCTCTTCCTGACCGGTCAGGACGTCCCCGCAAAGGCGGATGTGGAATTTGTGGACCCGTTCTTCCCGGCTTTCTACGGTTTTATCGCGGACGACACATTCTGGAAAACGGCGAACCTCCGGCCGGACGATTTCGCATTCGGAAAATCGCCGATCATCCCGGATCCGCCCGGAAGTCCTGCATGGCCATTCCGGTCCGTTCCGGAACCTCTGAAGTGAGCAGCGACGTTCTGACGATTCTCCGCATTTCCTGCAGGTAAGGACCTCCCAGACATGCCACGCATCAAGGCATTTCAGGCGCTGCGTCCGGCGCCCGGATTCGAGTCCCGTGTCGCCTCCGTTCCGTACGACGTGGTCAGCCGGGACGAAGCCGCCGCGCTGGCACAGGGCAATCCCCTGAGCTTCCTGCACGTCGTGCGGCCGGACATTGATTTTCCTCCGGAGACGGACCCCTGTGACCCGCAGGTCTACCGCAGAGCGGCTGAGAACTTTCAGCGGCTGCAGTCTGACGGCGTGCTGATTCGTGACGCGCAGCCGGGTGTTTTCGCCTACCGCCAGACAATGGCAGGACGGTCCCAGACCGGGGTCGTCTGCTGCTGTCATATCGATGACTACGAGCAAAACCGAATACTGAAACATGAAAAGACTCGGCAGGCCAAGGAAGACGATCGGACGCGGCACGTGTTGGCGCTGAACGCAAACGCCGGACCGGTGTTCCTGACATACCGTGACGTCCCGGAAGTGACTTCCCTTGTGGCCGATGCTTCCCGGGCAGCCGCCCTGTACGACTTTGTTGCTGTGGACGGGATCCGGCACACGGTCTGGCGGATCAGCGACCCGGCGACCTGCGTCAGCAGTCTGTCAGCCGTTCCGGTGTTTTATGTGGCGGACGGACATCACCGCGCTGCCAGTGCCTGGCGTGCGGGAGTACAGCGAAAACTCGCCAATCCGCAGCACACCGGCCAGGAAGAGTACAACTGGTTCCTGACCGTCCTGTTTCCGGCCAGTGAACTCCGTATTCTGCCCTACAACCGCGTGCTGCGGGATCTCAACGGCCACACGCCGCGACAGCTGCTGGAACGGCTGCGGGAAGTGGGAACAGTGGTGGAGACCAGCAATCCCAGTCCGCCGGCAGCCGGCTCGTTCTCGGTCTTCGTCGATCAGCGCTGGTGGCTGGTCACGGTGTCAGCCTCGTCCATTTCGCGAAATACTCCGACGGCGTCACTGGATGTCGCCCTTCTGGAAGAACGTGTGTTGCACCCGATCTTCGGAATCGGCGATGTGAGAAGCGATCCACGGATCGACTTTGTCGGTGGAATTCGCGGCACCGCAGAGCTGGAACAGCTGGTGCGATCCGGCACCTGGGCAGCGGCCGTGTCGATGTACCCCACATCAATCGACCAGCTGATGGCCGTATCAGATGCCGGGCAGATCATGCCACCCAAGAGTACCTGGTTCGAGCCCAAGCTTCGCAGCGGCCTGCTGGTGCATACACTGGACTGAGGCAAGCCGGCAGATCCGGACTGCTGGAGGGCCTGAAGGTATCCAGGTACCGTCAAGTGATGCTCTACGTCCACGGGTTTTCGAATCTGCCCGAAGACGTGTTCGCCGCTGCCGAAGAAACGCAGGGACTCTGCAACGGCAAGAAGGCCAATGAAGTCCTGGTGGTCCCGGTGATCTGGCCGTGTGATGCCAGCCAGGGGCTGGTCAATGAATACTGGTCCGACCAGAAATCAGCCGACGTCAGTGCCTTTGCCCTGGCACGCATGTTTGAACGGTTTATGGAGTGGCGAAACTCGGCAGAGGCAAATCCACATGATGATCCCTGCACCAAACGCATCAATGTGCTGGCTCATTCGATGGGAAATCGCGTCCTCCACGAGACACTGTCCGTCTGGCGAAAGTATGATCTGGCAGACCATCGTGACCGGCAGAGTCTTTCCGAAGGAGGAAACCAGAAAGGCATCGATTCTGAGTCTGAAGAAGTGAGCACCGGATCCGGGAACAGGAATTCGTCCCGACTGTGATTCCTGATCCTGAAAAAACCGTTTCCACAATCCGGGGTGAAGCCCTACACTGGCCGTCGCCCGATCGTTCGGCTCGCCGGTGCCAGGCGCGTTCATGCGGATCAGAGCGAGTTGCAGCGCGACGCACGGGAGCAGCGCGGCGCAGGGGAGCAGCGCGGCGCACGCGGGCCGGACAGGGGAAAGGGAGTGACGATGGCCGAGCCCGCAGGCGAATCGGGTGTGGAATCACTGATGATGTCAGCCGAAGATCATTCTGCGGAATCCGGAATTACCGTCTGCTGCGAACGGCAGGCACCCGCCGGCTGGAACGAGTACCTCGTGAAGTGGGGCTATGACGGGTTTCATCTGCGGGCTGAGTGGGCCACGATCTTCAGTGCCGCGCTGTGGCATCGCCCATATTTTGTCTGGGCTGAGCGGCACGGTACGATTCTGGGAGTCCTGCCGCTGATGTTCATCTCCGGACCGCTGTTCGGCCGCTTCCTGGTCAGTCAGCCGTATCTGAACACGGGCGGAGTTCTGGCCGACTCGGAATCGCTCGCGCGGAAACTGATCGATGCGGCGGTTTCGCTGGCTGAGAAACTGAATGTGAAGCAGCTGGAACTGCGGCATGAACGCAGGATTGAACATCCGGCGCTGAGAGCTGCCAGGACGGACAAGGTTCATCTGCGTCTGGCGCTGCCGAGAACTGCCGACGAGCTGTGGAGCGGTCTGAAATCGAAAGTCCGCAGTCAGATTCGCCGGCCGCTGGATAATCCGGACCTGCAGGTGTGTTTCGGGCACAGTGAGCGCCTGCCGGAATTCTACACGATCTTCTGCCGCAACATGCGGGATCTCGGCACGCCCCCGTTTCCCAGGTCGTTGTTCGGAATGATGCTGCGTGAGTTCGGAACGGCGGCTGAGATCTGCACGGTCACATTCCGGGGAAAGGCAGTCGCCTCCGGATTTCTCCTGCACGCCCCGGGTGTCACACTGATTCCCAGTGCCAGCGCACTCCGTGAATACAACCACACCAGCTGCAATATGCTGATGTACTGGCACGTGCTGAAGCACACCGTTGAGCGAGGTCAGCCGATGTTTGACTTTGGCCGCAGTTCACAGGGCAGCGGCACCCACAAGTTCAAGGCTCAGTGGGGCTCGGCTGAATACCCCGCCGTGTGGCAGGCGTATGTCCGGGACGAACGTGCGAGCGAACTCCGCCCTGACAACAGCCGTTTCGACCGGATGATCCGGATCTGGCAGCGACTTCCGGTCTGGCTCACGAAACTGATCGGACCGACGATCGTTCGCGGTATTCCTTAGGACCGGCCAAAAAATCAGTTGAACAAACTCATGAAAACGTCGGCCACATGAATCCTGCGCCTCGAATTCGGATTCGCTGGATCAGTTCATCAGCTGGCCGATGATTTCAGGCAGCAATTTTACGGTCAAAACGAAACAATCAGGTCCAGCCGCCAGATGGTCGCCTGCAGATACCGCCTTCGAATCACGATGGCTGGTTCGTCAATATCTGAGCCAGGTACCGATCCAGTTTATGGTCGGAGATACTGGGAACCCAGCCCTCAAGACCCGCGCTTTCAGTGGCACCGCCAGACTTCTCGGATTCCAGGGCAACCTTCAACTCCGCGAACTCATCATCGCTGAGCGTATCGGCGATTGGCTCGCCCGTGGTGGCCGCGACTGATTCGTGACCGACGGAGCCGTCAGCTCCGAAGTGATACAGCCTGCCGAAATGGACGTATCCCGGAGGGACCCGCGGAACAATATCATCGTCGTTGACGAAGCGGAAAAAATTGTTCGCGTAATGCCCGGACAGAAAGGTACGGAAGTCGTTCCTGCCAACACAGGGCTGACCAAACGTGTAGACACTGCTGATCGAAAACATTTCCCGCCACTCTGCTGCCGCAATCGTGGCGAGCGCTCCCCCCAGACTATGTCCCGTGAGAATGATCGCGCGTTCGGCCGGATTCTCTCGGCGAATGAGCGTTTCCAGAGAAGATTTGACCGACTGGAAGGCAAAGTAGAAGCCTCGATGCACTGTCCCGTACTGAGCGTGGACAGCGAGACTGTTGAGGTCAATCAACCAGTCGCGGACACCCTTTGTACCGCGGAAGGAAACGATGATCGCCTTCTCCGAAGACGCGACGAAGCATTCCGTGTCGTCGGTCGAAACAAATTCGCAGGACTGCAATTGCCATTTGTTGCGACAAGTGCTGATCACGACCGAGGGAACTTCGTAGACGACATGGCTGCAGTCGGCTGTTGCCAGTGCATTCTCCCAGGAAAACTCATTCCTGTGCAGTCGGTCCGACCTGAACTTGTCGTACGCCTTCCTGACGACCTCCGTGTCGGCCGTTCCAAACAGGCCTTCGATCGTCTGTGACTCAGCCGTTGCGGGGGCATGGGAGCTGGCTGGCGCTGTCAGACTGGAGGGGGGGCCAAATCCGGCCGGAGCCGGACTGCCGGGTGGACTGCCCAGCGACACAGTCACTGTGAGCGGCACCGTGAAGGATACTCCCGGCGCGCTGACAGCAAACGGATGGCTCACTGCCGGAGCCGCCGCCACAGCAGTCTCCTGCAATCGGTCAGCAAGTCGCCACAACGCAGCCCAGTCCTGCGTGGCAGAAGGCAGGGGCTTTGCGAAGTTAACGCCCGCCTGAACGACCCGGTCGTCACGAGCGAGTTCAAATGTCGGAACAGCAAAGTTCGCGTCCAGGTACAGACCGGCAAAGTGCAGTGCCACAACTTCGAATTCCTGTCCATCACTCTGGACATCGATCACCGCGGAACCGGAGTTACCTCCCAGCGTGGAGGCATCGTGCGTCACGGCGCTGACGTTGTTGCCGAAGCTCTCAATCGTGCGTCGCACCTTCAGCTTGCCCGGCTGCAACCGTTTGACGTTGTAAACGCCGCCGAAAACCTGGTTCTGCAGACTGGTGTCGTTGCGCCAATCCTGGGCCGGATACCCGATGACGGCGACGTCATGCTCTGCGAGTGCATCCGGGTCCTCGACCGACAGCTTCAACATCGGATGGTTCGCGGACAGTCCCTCGACCTCCAGCAGTGCCATGTCCCAGCAGGGATGGATCATCACCACCCGTTTCACCAGCAGGAGTTCTGCCGCAGTGGCGATGACTTCGCGTCTGAAGTCGACTGCAGCAGTGCGTCCCGGTTTGAACGACAGCTGTCGCTGGCCAAGTCCAGTCGCGAATATCTGCGCCACGTGTCGATTGGTCATCATCAGGTTCGGGCCGACGACGAATCCTGTTCCGGCATACGGGACGGACGGATGCCGCGGCACCTCGATTCTTCCGATCGACTGAATCGAAGTCACAAGTTTCGGCTGCACGTCGGCGTGACCCAGATGTTCCCAGGGGAACGGTGGGGTGGAAAACGTTCCTCCGATGATGTTCACAGCGGGGCGAAACTGCGGCAGAATGATTGCTTCGAGCGTATGCTGCTGGTCCCGCGTGATCTCTTCGTGGCGAACCAGCCGCGCGAAGCCGGTGGCAGCCGCTTCCTGCAGCTGTCCCGGAAGTTCGGGGAATTCCAGGGCCGCCCCGGGCGTTTCCTGTATCTCCCGCGGCACGACCTGAGACAACATGTCGCGCAACCGCTGCAGATGACCCGCCTGATCCATGAGAAACTCCTCGGATAAAAGATCGGCCGATGTGCCGAACGGCCAGGAGGCGAATTCGCTGCGCCGCCGCGTGGCGTCAATCTGTGCTGACGACCGTTCACGTGATGGTTTACAGAAATTGATGTCCCTTCGCCACCCTCAGAGCAGGAGCTGCGGCGGAGTGCACCTGCAGCAGGAAACGCAGACGTGATCCGGCAGGGAGGATGAAGAGCCCCGGCACTCCGTCGAGTACTGGACCGAGGAGACTTGCAGGGGCGCGGGCCGTTCAGCCGTGGCGATCCGCGAAAAGTTCCGCCAGGTCCGATCGCCCGATCTCTGCGAGGGCTGACGGAAGCGACGGCAGAAGTCTTTTCGAATCAAGCCACACCCAGATGGCATCCGCTTCACGCCCCTGCTTCCACGTTGCCTGTGTGTGATCCGGGATTTCGAGGACTGTTGCCAGTTCGGGCCACGAATGGAGCAGTCGTCTGCCGAACTCGAGTCTGGTACGTCCATTAAAACAACCGCGAGGGTTGTTCGTTGTCGGCTTCTGAGTCTCCGTCGGCTCCGGAAATCGTGGCGCTGGATATGCCAGGACGACCGGGGCCTCCAGCATCGGCTGCTCAGCCACCGGCCCTGTCCCACCGGACCTGCGTTCGGGTATGACTGACATCAGTCCGGGACTCTTCCGATTCAGGTCCTGATGGATTGCCCAGATCGGAATGCCGTGATTATTCACCAGCCTTTGCCCATGATGATGCAGTCCCACCAGTTCGAAGGCAGCGTTGAACACGGGGGATCCGGAAGAGCCGGGTGCCGTTTGAGCGGTGTATGCGATGCGATAGTCATGGTCATTGATATCCCGAATACTGCCGGCGGCCGTCTGTAATTCGAGCGGACGACTTCCGGCGACCGGATGCCCGAGGACGGTGACTGCACTCTTGTCCTGAAGATGTTCCAGGCACGCCGAAAGGAATGGCCGCTCCGGCTCGACAGGCTCAGCGAGCGGCAGCACTGCATAATCCAGTTGCTTCGGGTCGCTGGCGACGAGGGGCTGAACGAGCCGGACCGGTCGCGCCGGCAGCGACTCGTACGGCTGTTCTCCGGAGTGGTCAAAGACGGCCGCGATCTGATTCACGTCGAGCTGTACCGCAATATCGCACACGTGGCGGTTCGTCAGAATGTGCTGACGGCTGATGAGGAACCCGGTGCCGACGCAGGTTCCGGAAACACGGATGACGCAAATCGCCCTGCGGGCTGCGTTCAGTTTCCGAAATGCATCAATCAGTGAAATTGCACCGGTGCCGGAACCGGACAGAGCCACTGCCGCCTGCAGGCCAGTCACCGGAGGCAGCCCCTGCAGAATCGCCTCGATTTCTGCCTGACTTCTGCCCTGAACGTCGCTGGCGGCCTGCCGGTGAAGTTCGAACTGTCGCTGCACCAGCCGATCACCCTGCAGCAGCTCGTCCCCCAATTGTCGAAGCTCAGCATTCTGAGGTCGTTCTGCCAGAGCAGCAACCATCAATTCCCTCGAGCGATCGTGACGCTCGGTCCATTCGCACAACTGGAAGACCTCGTCTTCCAGATTGCCCGGGCGAACCATCCGGTCGTATCTCACCTGCAGATCAAATGCGAGCAGTCTGTTCAGTTCGTCGCGGCTGAAGGCGGCGACCAGACCCGAGTGCAGTCGTTTCAGCTGACCCGCTGTGAGTCTTGCCATTGATCGCAGCCCGACGATTGCCCTTGATGTCGACGTAAGACAGAATTATGAACTCCGGACTCGGCAAGAACAATCAAGGCCCGCGATTCATGGCATCGGCTGGTGAGATTCGACGGAAGTTTGAAGAGCGCCTGCTGCAGGACTGGCATTCCCTGGCAATCCAGCTGGAGATCCCCGAGGCAACCAAGTTCACCTGGGACAACGGCAAAGAAGCTGCCGGCATCTGGGTCTGGCTGGAAAGCAGAGAACGCCTCGCGGACCTCGCCGATGCACTGGACGCAGTCGGGCGCGGTGATCTCGCCGACCAGGTGCGCAAGCGTCCCGATCCCGGCAACAGGAATGAACTTGACGAACCGCCTTCGCCACGAGGTGTGCCGGCCACGGCGATCCGGGTTGTCATCCGGCGAATGTGCACGCGCTGGCGGCTCGTGATGGTTCCTCTGGTTCTGGCCCCCGCCCTGTTCGGGGGCTACCGATTGCTTTTTCCCGAGTCGCGTGAAAAACAACTCCTGCCGGGCGAAACTTATGACTTATCGAACGTGAGTCCGCTGTATGACCTGTACCCCACGGGAGTCACAACGGGAATCAGGTCGCTGATTGCAGTATCCGAGAGCCTCGCTGATACCGGATCGTTTGGCGTCGTCTTTACAAGTCATGTCCTCGATCACGCGATGACCCGTCCGAGGGTTGAGGCCGAGGTGCGAAATGCACGCGGCGACCTCGCGAATAGTCCTGATGACCAGATCGAAATCCACTGGATCGCCCCCGACAGGGATCATGATCTGGCACAGCGAGCGGTGCCGAGACTGCCCCTGCGGAACGGCGCTGCCAGCGATCAGCACCCGGGAACAACCCCCGCCGGCACTCGGGTGGCAGTCATTTATTACTATCCGGAATTTCGCGAACATCCACCACAGATCAACGTCTGGATTCATTAAGGACGCCGTGACCTTCACATCCATGTTCCTGAGGAGCAGATCATGCACCGCATCCTGATTCTGTGTTCCAGCCTTTGTCTGACACCGTCCGTTTTTGCCCAGCAGGTCACGGTGGAGGTCTGGAATCTTGCCCGGCAGGGAAATCCGCCCGTACCGTCCAGCTCAGCGATCGTTCGGGCCGCCAGAGCCGCCAATCTGCCCCCGGGTGTACCGGCGCCGCCGCAGCGACCCGCGGATTCAGTCCCACAGCAGAATCAATACGTGCTGAATGCGACCGGATTGGGACCACTGGTGGATGTCATGATCCGGCAAACGGATTATCACCCCTGGGCGGTCCGCGATTTGTATCTGGCACCGGGCGGTGACCAGAACGTGAACGTGCAGTTGTTCAAATACGATTATCCGATCAAAGCGCCGGAGTGCTTTGCCCTGAAGACGCAGTACGAACTGCTGTTTCGCAGTGAACAGAGGCTGACGCCGAACGCGTCACGGAAAGAGGTCGAACATCGTGCCCGACTGAAATATGCGGATGGGCTGCTTGCACTTCCCAATCCGTCGCGACAGGAAATGCAGTCGCCGTGGGTGAGTCAGATGCTGGCCGAGATGGACGACAATGATCGCAACGAACTGGAAAACATGCTCGACGGTCTGTTTGATCTCTACAAGATGAACGGCTTCGAGCAGTACGTCCCCTCTGCCTGGCAGACAACGTACATCAGCCCGAACGGGCCGGTGGAGAGCGAGGTGCGGCTGTATGGAAATCATGGAACGTACTCAACCGGCGACGGACGCCTGCACACACTGGATGAGATCGACATCTTCTACGAGGAAAATGAAAATGGTGCTGGAGGTTTCGTGATTGCCGGGACGTGGCGGTTCCGCGATCCATCCTCTTCAGGCTCGTTCCGCTGGCTGGTTGATGAGAGCGAAGAAGCGTTCAGCGGTACCTGGCAATTTGCCGGCAGAAACGAACGGCGCAGCTGGACGGGGCGCAGGTTACTACAACCACCGGATGGTCAACCCGCTCCGCCCGCGAATTGATGCCACACCCGGTACTCCACCGTCGTGAACAATTTCTCTTCGGGTGGGTGCCGGGGCAGTACTGGCAGCCGCCCGGCCACGCACAAGAGCCGGAGCCAGTGTGCCTGTGCTGATCGACGTGTCGGCGGACAGAGGGAAACACTGATCTCCACTAATCCGCACTTGTACAGCTCCAAAATGAGTTTCGAGCCTTAGAACCACTGACAAAACCTGCCATTGCTGACAGCTGTTCCCGCAGGTCACCATCTGGTGGTTGTGCCGGATGTGACGAATTCCCGCAACGTCAGGATCACGCCTCCGATTCAGCCACGTTGCCGGAAATCGACGCCATCCAAAGGGTGATTCGCGGAATCCGTGATTCCGGAGGATGTATGCTCCAGAGTAGAGCAGACGAGGGCCGGCAGGCTGTCGGTCAGATCCGAGTCCGGTCCTGAAGTTCTGCCAGCTGATCCTCCGCAGATGCGGAATTCTCTGGGACGCGGACGCGAAGTTGCCATGCGGAGAAATCAACCAGTGGGCCTCCCCGACGTCCGGCAGAGCATATCCCCGGGGTTGACCGGCCCGGGTCTGACCGGCCCGGGTCTGACCGGCCCGGGTCTCGGCCTGCCGGCGGAACATTATGCCGCCGCGACCACTCGGCTGCCCCGATCGGCGAAGACCCGGCATCTGCGTTCAGTCCTCATGTGCGACATGGAATCTCGCAGCATGATCATCGAATCGGAACAGGCCAGCCCCTGCGGCATTCGCGGGCAGCTGGAGCGAGACGGACATCACCGGGACGACGATACGGGAAATCATGTGCTCCGCGTCGGCCGGTATGCCGCGGTGATCGCACAGAGGATGGGCTATCCGGAACACAGGCTGCGGATTCTGGAGCAGGCCGCCCGGCTGCATGATATCGGAAAGTCCGAAATTCCGGACACCATTCTCTTCAAGCCCGGCAGGCTGACACCTGACGAATATGCCTTGATGCAGGAGCACTGTGCCATTGGTCGGCGGATGATTGATCCCCTGTCCGGCAACGACTGGAGTCTTCTGCGGAAGCACCCTGACGTCAGTCAGAACCTGCGTCGGATCTGCTCGTGCCCCGTGCGGCAACTGGCGGCGATGATTGCGCAGACTCACCATGAATACTGGAACGGCAACGGCTATCCGCTGAAACTGAAGGGTGAGGCCATTCCTCTTGAAGGCAGAATCGTGGCGGTCGCGGATGTCTTCGACGCCTTGTCCAGTCGCCGCCCCTACAAGCAGCCGTTTCCCCTCAGCAAATGTCTGGAGATCCTCTGGCAGCAGCGGGGTATCCAGTTTGACCCGGCCGTGATCGATGCCTTTCTGGGATGTTCCGCTGAGATTGCCCGGATCCGGACACAGTTCATGGACAATCCGGATTGCGCTGGAAGAGCCGCACACAAACGGCAGCCCGCGAGACTCAGAAATACCGCGGTGTCCTCCGCCACGGCACACGAATTGCGACAGGTCTGTGTTGTGTCAGGCCTGGCTCTGCCGTTACCGGTAACCTGTGAATGATTTCCGGCTGTGGGGCAGGAGTATGACGCAAGTTGGAATTGCACCAAACGGCCAGGAATTTGTAGAATCTGCAAATCACGGTTTGAAAAACGTGCAATTTCTGCCGACAGCAGGTGTCGAACGGCAGTCCATTCTGCCGGAATGTTTTCCTGCTGAGGGCAGGGCAGCACATTGTGCCCACGGGAAATTCCTGCGGCGGAGCCGTAGTGCAGGGCTGTACAGCCTGTTGGTTCGTTGTCAATCCATTCTCTGGCAGGGAAGCCGACCATGAATGCGATCTTGATGCTGATGCTTGGTGCAGTGCCTGCTGAAGCGCCACTGCCGGACGTCGTGCTGCTTGATTTCACCGCCAGCTATTGTGCGCCTTGCCAGCAGATGGTTCCGGTCCTGCAGCGACTGGAAGAAAGCGGCTTCCAGGTGCGGAAGATTGACGTCTCCGAGGAACCGGAACTTCACCGCAAGTATAACGTCCGGAAGCTGCCGACTTTAATTGTGCTGGCCGGTGGCCGGGAGGTTCGTCGCTATCAGGGGTTGACACCGGAAAGCGAGCTGCGGCGAGAACTGGAACGCGCCTGCCGGGATCTCGGTGAGGCAAGCCGTGACCAGAAGACGGACCGTCGGTCGTCCCGGCGGGGTGAGGCCGTGCTGGCTGAGGCGGCGCCGCCCGTCACGCCATCCGGGTCGCCGTCGAAGCCGTCTCTGAAGGACCTGATCAGCAGTATCTGGCAGCGGAACGGAGGCGGGTCCGGATTCGAATTCCCGAAAGCCACAATTCGCGGGCAAAGTCCGAGTCCCGACTCTGATTCGGCGGCGGATTCGCTGGCAGCGGCAGCGGCGGCGGCGGCCACGGTTCGAGTCAGGGTTACGGGCAGTAAACTGCAGGACGTTGGAACCGGCACAATTATTCACAGCGAACAGGGCATGTCGCTGATCCTCACCTGTGCTCACCTGTTCCGTGAGCAGGACAAGTCCGCGGTCGTTGAGATCGATGTTTTTCAGAATGGCAAGCCGATCCGCTTTCCAGTGACTGACTACAGCGGGAGTCATCGTCTGGATCTGGCTTTGCTGCGGATTCGGAATGCGGCACCATTGCCGTCAGTACGGCTGACGGATGAGGCGCCCGGGGTTCTGCCGGAACAGGCAGCGTTTACTCTGGGCTGTGACAATGGACGGCCGCCGAGTGTCCTGGACGTGAAAATTCTCAGGGTCAATCAGTACGACGGGCCCGGAAATATCACCTGCACGTTTGATCCTGTCCAGGGACGTTCCGGTGGCGGGCTGTTCGACGAGCGCGGCAATCTGCTGGCGGTCTGCAGTGCGGCGGACCGCCGGGAAAAACAGGGACTGTATATGTCCCGCGAAGCGATCCTGACATTGCTCGAGGAGCAGAAGCTGGAGCATATCCTGAAGCCGCAGTTTGAGTCGACCACGCCTGACGTCGCCTTTGCCGAGCCAACCAGTGCGCGGGCCGCATTCGATTCCGCCGCAGGTCCGGAACCAACTTCGCCCGCATTTGATGCCGCGGAGGAGTTGCCGACGTCCGTCGGGGTCGTCAGCGATCAGACCGCGGGTGGCGCAGCGGCTCCATTCGATGCCTTCAGTTCTCAGCCAGCCTCGACGGAATCTCCCGCCGGACCGGTTGAGTCGGACAGTAATGAGGTTACAGTACTGATCAGCAGCCGAACTCCCGGGGGGCCGAAGCGAATGATTGTAATTCCTCAGGCAACTCCGTGGCTGCTGGAACTTCTGACCGGCGAGTCTGCCGGAGCGAATGCGACCAGCGTGGCAGCCGCAGTTC
>SYLK01000217.1 GCA_005809115.1 Planctomyces sp.
ACCTGCTGCTGCGTGCCCAGGGGCCTGTGCGACTGATCGATCAGTGGAACTGGGATGGCAGGCAGTACCAGAAAACGGCCGACGCCTGGCTCAGCAACATGGACTCCGCCGGACCAGACCTGAATCGCGTGCTGCAGTCAGCGTACGGAGACGCCTGGCCCCTGTGGAAACAGCGCTGGAGAATCTTCTTCCTGGCCTGCAGTGAGCTGTTTGGTTATCGTCACGGGACTGAGTGGTTCGTGGCCCATTATCTGTTCTCACCCTGAGCCTTCCGAAATGAATGTTTCCGAACGGACCTGCAGCCGCTGTGACTGCCCGCGCGGCGTCCTGATCGCGGGATGCGGTTACCTGGGGACACGTCTGGCGCAGCTGTGGCTCCGGGAGGGCGTCAGTGTGTCGGCGATCACGAGGCATGCGCACCGGGCCGAGTCACTGGCGGCCGCGGGGATTTCTCCGGTGCTGCTCGATCTGTCCCGGCCGGAAGCCGCGGGAGCCGTTCCTGCAGACAGCCTGGTTCTGCCTGCGGTGGATGTCGTGGTCTGGTCAGTCGGCTTCGATCGGTCTGCTGGAGTGAGTCGTGAGGCCATCTGGATCGATGGACTCGCCAGGCTCACGGAGCTGCTCTCCACCACCCCATCGCCCAGACGGCTGATCTATGTCTCCAGCACGGGCGTGTACGGCGACGCCGGCGGTGAAGAAGTGGATGAAACGCACCCGCCGCAACCAGTGACGGAAAGTGGTGAATGCTGCTGGAGAGCCGAGCAGCACCTGCGGCAGAGAATGTCGCTTCGCCACCCGAACACGGACGTAACGGTGCTTCGCATGGCCGGCATTTATGGTCCGGACCGACTGCTGCGCAGAATTACGGATCTGCGAAACGGGGCGCCAGTCACGTCGCCACCGGACGAGTGGCTCAACCTGATTCACGTCGATGATGCTGCAGCCCTGGTGAACGCGGCGTCCCTCTGCCTGCCGCTCCCCGCGGTCACCAATGTTGTCAACAGCGGGACACTGACGCGCCGTGAATACTATTCCCGGCTGGCGGACCTGACACAATCACCGCCACCAGTGTTCGCAGCAGCCTCGCCATCCGAAGGTGCTGCCGAACTGTCCGGGAGACGTTCCGGCAACAAGCGCGTCGTGAGTCGCCATCGCCGCGACTTCCCGGTGGACTTCCGATTCGACGATGTCGCCGACGGTCTGGCAGATGCCGTTCGCCGAACCATGCTCCTCCGAAATGCGTCCGTTGACGACGGAGTGTCGCTCCGCAATTCAACGAACAAGGCAGCGTTTCGCGACAACCGCTATTGACGTTGCCGGCGGTGGATCAGGAAACTGCGTCTGCGGGGCTGGCCAGCGAATTCCCTGCGGACAGGATTCCGGCCGGTGCAGATCCGAATGCGACGTTCGTTGAAGAGACGTCATTGATGCGAGTCGAGCTAATGATCGAGTATCCCATCGATGAGGAACAAGTCGCGCAGTGGGCGAATCTGAATGCTTCCCGTGCAGCATTTCAGCGTGATGCCTGAGGGGGCCGGATCTTGACGGATCTCGTTGACAGTCTGTTCTTCCATGTGTCTTCGGGCTGACCGATTTTCTCGAGGCGTGGCAACAATCGTCACTGCTGATCTGGGCAAAACTGGTGATCCTGGCCGCATTGCTCTGCCTGCGTCGCAAAGTTATCCAGCGCTACTACAGAGAGTCACAAGTTTATTGACATGTCAGGCGTCTGCCACTCAGGGGAAGTACGTGCTGCTGAAAACTTCTAAGTCGCGCTTACAGGTCGCTCGATGTCCTCCCGAAGTCGGTGGCGACGGGACATGTCTGAGCTACGGAGATCTGCTGCTGGTCAACTCCATTGAACATGCCGACTGGCTTTCCCAGCCAGCGGCACTGTGGGTCTGTGAGGGGTGCGGACAGGCCTGGTGCGCTGCGTATCATTTGACCCGAATTGTTCGCACGACGGATCAGCTCCTGTGGATGCGACCCTGGTTCAGTTCTCAGGAATATCATCCTTTCAGCGAGATGCAATCGCGGCAGCTGTTTGACGCCGCAATTCTGGTGGAACGCGCTGACTGGGATGCGACGAGGGCTGTCGTTCCGTCACTGCCTGATTTCGAGTCGTTTGCGGTCATGACTGACCACGATCTTCTTCACTTGTGGCTGCAGGATCGGCCGGCTTATGCGATCCCCGCGGAATGGGAGAGTTTTTCGCATCATCTGCGTATAAACTGTATCGCCTCGGATCCATTAGAGATATCCAAAGCCATTTCCATTCTTGAGGGACACATGAGTGATCTAAGCCAGCCGCCAGCTGCTCTGATCGGGCGGTTCGAGGAGCTTCCCGACGATCGCCGGTACTACAATACTCTGTATTTTGATTTGCCGGAAGGTTTGGAATTCCGAACATGTCTTTCGATACCTCCGTACAGACTCGTCTTCTCCGGACGTCTCTGCTTTCAGCCTGCCCCGACCTGCACCGATCTGATTCTGACGAGCGGGTAACATGGGGGCCGCTGCAGCGGCTGAGGCGGACGCCGGCATGCAGAACGGCGCCGAGAGCGGGATGAGTGTGCCACAAGGGTGGCGCGAATAAACTCACAGGTGCAGAGCAGCCGGCAATTGGCTGCAGCAGACGGATTGGCTGGAATCGCGGAGAGAACGCGAATCATGGACACCGGGTTGCGGAGTCCGGAGCGGAACAAGATCGTTGTCCGATGGCTGTCACAGTGGTGCTCGACGCGCGGGAGCGATCATCTTTCACTGCGTACACTACTCGACTTTCGTGTCGTGCGTTGCGGATGCCTTTGCGCTTCGGGTGGATTGCGATGGGTGCGTCGGCGATGGGCGATTCACGTCGCTCGATGCAGCCGCTGAAATGATCGTTCGTGGCAGCCGGCCAGAGAGAACGGGTGTCAGCACTGAAGGTCAGTGATGTCCCGAAACAGTGCGAGTGATTCCGGGTTGGCCAGGGCATCGATGTTTCTGACTGGTCGACCATGGATGATGTCGCGGACCGCAAGTTCAACGGTCTTGCCACTGCGAGTGCGGGGAATATCCGCGACTGCCACGACTTTCGCGGGAACATGCCGAGGCGTGGTATTGCGTCGGATCTGGCTGCGAATCCGGGCCGCCAGTTCGTCGCTCAGACTGATGCCGGGCCGGAGTCGTACGAACAGAACGATCCGAACATCGTTCTGCCATTCCTGCCCCACGACGACGCAGTCAATGACCTCAGGGATCTGTTCAACCTGACGCGATATTTCAGCAGTGCCGATCCGGACGCCTCCCGGATTCAGCACGGCATCGCTTCGTCCGTAGATGATCATGCCGCCCCGATCGGTGAGTTCCGCGAAATCACCGTGGTGCCACACCCCCGGAAATCTCTCGAAATACGCCTTGTGGTACCGAATTCCGGCATCATCCTTCCAGAACCCACAGGGCATGGCTGGAAAGGGAGCTGTGCAGACGAGTTCTCCCTTCTGGCCAACGACTTCCCGGCCGGAATCATCGAAGACGCGGACGCTCATTCCGAGTCCGCGGGTCTGCAGCTCGCCACGCCAGACGGGAGCCGCCGGGTTGCCCAGTGCAAAGCAGGAGCACAGGTCGGTTCCGCCGGAGATACTCGACAGCTGAACGTTCGGACCCACGTGCTGATACACGTAATCATAACTTTCTGCATGGAGGGGAGCCCCCGTGGAGAGAATCAGACGCAGCGAGTCGAGCTGGTGTGTCTTCTTCGGTGCAACACCGGCCTTTTCTGCTGCCACCAGATATTTCGGACTGGTGCCAAAAACGCTGATTTGTTCCGCTACTGCCAGATCGAACAGGATTTCGGGACGGGGCGCCAGCGGCGATCCGTCGTACAGGTGCACTTCGCAG
>SYLK01000016.1 GCA_005809115.1 Planctomyces sp.
CGCAGCACGTGTTCCTGCTGCAGTTGCAGTTCTGCCGCGTCCTCAATGGTAATGATGCGATTCTCGTTGGAAATGAAGCTCGACAGTGTATTCAGCAGCGTGGTTTTCCCGGAACCGGTACCACCACTGATGATCATGTTCAGTCGTGCCTTCATGGCCCCTTCGAGGAACATCACCATTTCCGGAGTGAAAGCACCGAATTTCAGCAGGTCTTCCAGAGTCAGCGGGTTCGCGCCGAAACGACGAATCGTCAGCGATGGTCCGTCGAGAGCGAGCGGGGGAATAATGGCGTTGAGTCGTGAACCGTCGGGCAGACGCGCGTCAACCATGGGCGACGTTTCGTCAACGCGGCGTCCCACTTTGGATACGATCCGGTCGAGGATCTGCAGCAGGTGGTCGTTGTCGCGAAATGTCACGTCGGACTTCTGAATGCGACCGTTGCGCTCAATGAAGACGTTCTTGGGTCCGTTGATCATAATATCTGCCACGCCCTCTTCCTTGAGCAGCAGTTCGAGCGGCCCAAAGCCAAAGGCTTCGTCCAGCACCTCCTCCACCAGCCGTTCTCGTTCCGATCGATTCAGCATCGGATTCTCGGTGTCGCACAGGTGCTCCACCACGACGCGGATTTCGCGCCGCAGGGAATCGCCTCCGAGTTCGGACAGCCGAGTCAGGTCGAGTTTTTCCACCAGCTTTCCGTGGATATGAGACTTCAGAGCCTCGAAGTCCGAACTGCTGGACCGGGTTTTCACTGGTGCTACCATTTTCTGCTGGCTCCAATTTCCGATGACTGCGTGATTTCGGCCTTGATCCTGCGCACTGTGCTCTGGTCGCGCAGTCAACCTCCGACTTTGCGACTCGTGCCTCTTTCAGAAAATAGGTCACGTTCGAGGCGTATGCGGTCGTCAAGATTCAGAAATGTTGCCGGAAGTGCACAGTCGAGATGCCGTGCCCGCACGCGCTGATTCCGATTCTTCGGGTCGCAGCAGAGACGCGCTCGCGGCCACGCGGGTTTTCCCGAGACGCTCCCGGCAGAACGCGGCTGCCCGGTGTGCAGAGCCTCAGTGCTGCACGAAACGCCGATACAGCCCGGCGTAGACACCATCCAGCAGCATCAGGTCGTCGTGCCGACCCCGCTCGACGATCCGTCCATGATCCAGCACCAGAACCAGACTGGCCGTGCGAATTGTGCTCAGCCGATGGGCCACCACGAAACTCGTACGCCCCCGCAGCAGCACTTCCAGCGCCTTCTGCAGCCGCGATTCCGTGGCACTGTCAATGCTGCTGGTGGCTTCGTCCAGAATCAGAATGGACGGATCGGCCAGCATCGCCCGAGAGAAACAGATCAACTGCCGCTGACCGGACGACAGGGCGGCTCCGCCTTCACCGACCCGCGTCTGCAGTCCATCCGGCAGGGACAGGAGCAGGTCTTCACAGTCCAGCTGCTGCAGCACGCGACGAATGTCCCCGTCCGTCGCTTCCGGCCGACCAAATCGAATGTTGTCCGCCACACTTCCGTAAAACAGAAAATTCTGCTGCAGAACAATACCCATCTGCCGATGCAGGGATTCACCCGTGATCTCGCGAATGTCGTGGCCGTCAATCAGAATCCGACCTCGTCCCGGCAGATAGAATCGGGAAACCAGATTAATAATCGAGGATTTCCCGCTGCCCGTATGCCCCACCAGCGCCACCGTTTCTCCAGGCGACGCAGTAAAGCTGATATCCGACAGGACAGGCCGGTCAGGTTCATACCCAAACGTGACATCCCGAAATGTGACCTCGCCCCGGATCCGAGGCAGCGGCAGGGCGTCTGCCCGGTCACCCCATTCCGGTTCTGTGTCCAGCAGGCGAAACAGGCGCTCCGCGCCGGCCATCGCGGTCATCGCCTGATTGTACTGATTCCCGAGGATGGAAATGGGCGAAAAGAACAGATTGGCCATGAAGAAGAAGCCCACCAGATCACCGATTTCGGTCGAGTGTCCGGGAGTCAGCACCCGGTAACCTCCCACGGCCAGCAGCAGCGCAATGAAAATCTGACTGTTCAGCTCCAGCAATGGCAGAAATGTGCCCTGTGTCTTCAGTACCGCCGTGTTGTACCGCGAATGGTCTTCGGCCAGCTCCAGGAAGACCCGCGAGTTCTCATGCTGACGCACGAATCCCTGAGTGACGCGAATGCCGACGACCGATTCCACCAGGGTTGCCGTGACGCGACTGAATGATTCCCGCATGTCGCGCAACCCATCGCTGAGCTGCCGGTGAAATCGCTGGTTTGTGACCCAGATGACGGGCGCCAGGCCCAGCACGATCAGGAACAGACTCCAGTCGTACCACAGCATGGCGGCAGCCGCGATCATCATCTGCAGGAACTGCACCAGAGACACATACAGAATTTCCTGCACCCCAATGCGAATGTCTTCCATGTCGGATGTCATTCGGCTGATCACGCGTCCGATGCGATTCGTGTGGAACCAGCGCATGGGCATCCGCTGAATATGCGCGAACAGGCTGTTTCGCAGATCAGCCACGACGGCTTCGCCCAGCTCCAGTGCCAGACGCTGACGATAGTGCAGCACGATCTGAGTGAAGACCGCCATCCCGGCAAAGACCATTGCGCCCAGCCGGACGCCGGATGCGTCGCCCTCTGCCACCGGACCACGAATCACGGCAGCCACAATCCAGGTCAGAGCCGGCATCTGCATGGCTCGCAGAATCACCGTCACCAGCAGCCAGAACCGCTTCCGCGCATACGGCTCCGTGTACCGCATCATCCGGGCAATCAGCCCGAATTCGAGGGGACGCTGACGAGGTTCGTCTTCGCGGTCGATGTGACGGGTCAGACTGCCCGCCGGAACCGATACTTGCGACATGAAAGGTGGGTCGTGCCAGGGATTACAGGGCCGGGGATTACAGGGCCGGGGATTACAGGGCCGGGGAAAGTTCCTTGCCAGTGCAGGACAACTCGTCGGCGAATTCCGTAAACTGCAGTTCCGCCAGTCCGCGGTAATAGTCACAGGACTGCAGCAGGTCGTCGTGACTGCCGATCGCATCTACGGTTCCGTCCCGCAGCACCACGATCCGATCAGCACTCCGCAGCGTACTCAGGCGATTGGAGACCACGATCGTGGTGCGGCCGCGGACTGCCGACAACATCGCCTCGCGAATTTCATGTTCCGTTTCCGGATCCACAGAAGCCGTGGCGTCGTCCAGCAGCAGGATCGCCGGATCCGTCAGCAGCGCTCGCGCCAGCGCCAGCCTCTGCCTCTGACCACCCGACAGGTTCGATCCGTGTTCGCCAACCAGCGACTCATAGCCGTCAGGCATATCCCGAATGAAACCGTCTGCTGCGGCGATCGTGGCAGCCCGCTGAATCTGCTCCATCGTTGCGCCGGGCTGCCCGAACGCGATGTTCGCGGCCACCGTGTTACTGAACAGAAAACTCTCCTGAAACACGATGCCCAGACTCCGCCGCAGATCGTCCAGATGGATCCGGCGAATGTCCCGCCCGTCCAGCCGAATCGTGCCCCCGCTGACATCGTAAAATCGCATCAACAGACTCAGCAGCGTCGTCTTGCCACTGCCCGTCGGGCCGGTGATCCCGATAAATTCACCTTCACGGATGTCCAGATTCACGTCGGTCAGCACTGGTTTGTCGGGCGAATACCCGAAACGAACATGTTCCAGCTCGATCGCCCCACACGGTCGCGACAGCCGGATGGCATCCGCGGCACTCGCGATGCGCACCGGCTCATCCAGTACCTCAAATACGCGTTCGGCACTGGCCAGACTTGACTGAATCGAGTTCACGATATTCGTGATCTGTCCCACCTGGTTGGCGAATTCATGCAGCAGATTCGCAAACACGAACAAACCCGCCCCCAGTGCCAGCTCTCCCCGGACAACGAGCATCCCGCCGTAACCAATCAGCACCAGCATGTTGATCTGGGTCACCAGTCCCATCACCGGCTGAAATGTTGACACGCGAAAAAAAATCGACTCCTTCAGGGTCTGAATCTGCAGATTGGCGTCACGAAATCGCTGCGCCTGCTGCGCCTCACGGGCAAACCCCTTTACGACGTGAATTCCCTGCAGATTCTCGACCAGCGTCCGAATCATCACATCGCCCATGTCACTGGCCCGCCGGTAAGCCGGCTGGACCATCCGCGAAAACAAGGCGGCCCCGACGCACAGCAGCGGTGTACTGGCAAGGCACATCAGCGTGAGCTGAACATGCATCGTCAGCATATACGCCAGGTACACGGTTAATGTCAGCCCGACCGTCAGCACCCTGATGACCACACCGTCAATAAACCCCCGCACGGAACTGGCGTCTCCCGCCGCCCGATTGATGATCGAACTGCTCTCGCCCGCGTCGTAAAAGTGAAAACTCAGCCGCTGCAGCTTCGCATACACGTCGGTTCGGATGCGAATCAGCACTTCCTGCGACAGGGCAGCCGATGCAATTGCCGCCAGATACTTCAATCCCGCCGAGACGACCGCCACAAGCAGAATCAGTCCCGCCAGCCCGAAAATTACTGTGACCGGTGACCAGGTGGCAGGCGGAGATATCCCCCACGGCCATGCGGGCTGTTCCGCACCCGGAATGATCACGGAGCGCAGATAATCGATCCCCAGCCCCGTCAGCCCCAGAGTGGAAAGCCCCAGCGCCACCAGCAGCGTGTGCATCGCCACGACAACCAGGCACTGCCGCCGATATTCGAGCGACATCCCGAGAAGGCGACGCAGGAGTTTACCTGAACCCGTTCCGCGACCAAACCAACGCTTCGTCGCGACCATACCGTTTCCTGAACCAAACGAGGTCGACACCGCCGACTGCCCTTCTTTGCCGGATTACCAGAAAATTTGTAGCTTTCGGGTTCTCGGCTTTCCCAAACCATCCATTTTGTCCGGCGGTTCCCTGGAATCATTCCGACCCCGGTCGCCACAGGTGTGATTCCTGTGCTGCGGGTTGTACCGAAGAATCGGCCGCGATGACAGACCTGAAATTCCGGATTTCACGGAACAATTCGTCTGACTGGTGCAATCCGGACGAAATTTTCGGGCGGACATCACCGCCGCGGGAATCGGCTCGTACGGCGGAACCGTGACAACCGAAGTAACCGACAGTCGGTCAGTGGTCAGGGTTTTCAGGTTCAGCGGGATGACGCAGGATGCGACACTTCGTTCAGTTGATGCTGGTTTCCGGCGGGATGATCGTGGCCGGAAGCCGCTGTTCAGGCCTGCTTTGTGCGGAGGAGTCTCCGCTGTCATCCGCTGGACCGGCCGAAAACCTGTTCCCCGCGGTTTCGTATGAAAATCCGCAGTTCAACGGGTATGCTCAACATCGCGCAATGCCCGACAATGGGGCGCCGGGATCGGTCGCCCATGGTTTTCGCCACTTTGCGCTGCCGCTGGATAAGTACACGCACTGGTATCGGCCAAGGGCGGCGACTCTGACGACTCGGCAGCGCTGCGAACCTGACACATTCCGTCCTCGCGGCTTTGGCCACCTGTTTGCTCGTCCCTGTGACGGTTTTCGAATGGAGTATTCACCGTACCTGCTGCCTGAAGGCAGTTCGAGCTATGGACCGGCCTATCTGTCGCGACAGGCCGATCCGGAGTGTCAGCACTGTGATCATCCGGGATCCAGTCGTCGCTGTCGGGAATCCTCTGAATGTCCGCACCCAGCGCATTGAGTTTTTCTTCGAAGGCGGCATAACCCCGATCCAGGTGATAGACGCGACGGATTCGGGAAGTCCCTTCGGCGGCGAGCGCGGCGAGCACCAGTGCCGCACTGGCCCTGAGATCCGAGGCCATGACGCTGGCTCCGGTCAGGCGCGAAACGCCGCGAATGATGGCGGTTCCGCTGTTCACACGAATGTCAGCCCCCATCCGAATCAGCTCCCCGGCATGCCGGAAACGATCCGGGAATACGCGGTCGGTCACCATGCTGGTACCCGGCACCAGTGACAGCAGGGCCGTCAGCTGCGCCTGAGTATCCGTCGGCAGGCCGGGATACGGCAGAGCGACGAGGTCCACGGACGACATCGGCCGAGTGCCGCTGACCCGTAATCCGGCAGCTTCCGGCCGGATGAGCACGCCGATCCGGCTGAGCGCGGCGATCACGCTGCCCAGATCACCGACGGGGGCATTGCGGATCAGGATTTCGCCGCCGGTGATGGCGGCGGCCACGGCCAGCGTGGCCGCTTCAA
>SYLK01000218.1 GCA_005809115.1 Planctomyces sp.
GGCGTCATCGCTCCTCGACGACATGTGTCGCCTCGTCACTCTTCCTGGCATCTCGACCACTCTCGAAGCAACGCGGCCACGGAGGTTTTGTTAGGGGTTCTAATAGCCAGATGGCCCGGAGGGTGCTCCGCGCTATTGGTTCCTGACCGCTGAAAAGCCAATCGTTACGGTGCGACCCGCCTGCCGACAAGAGTCGATGATGCACTTGTCAATGCAGCTGCGATCCTCCACCTCGGAACGCGGGGCAGGTCTGACTTCCGCTGCAACCGCGAATATCGCAATCGTTGAGCCAGCAGTCAGGTAAAACGCGGATGTCGTCATGAGTCCCTTGCTGCATCAGCAATGGCCTGCCGTCCGAACTTCAATCTGCGTGTTGTGCCGCGCAGAAATTCACGCAGACTTGCGTCATTTCGAGACCACATAGACGGCCACCACCAGCACCGCGGTACGCCCGGAACGCCGCCGCGTAAAATCTGCTCAATACATCACCCGGCAGCTCAACAGTGGCCTGAGCGATGGCAATTGCAGCCGCAATCGACACGCACGCGTACAACGAAACGGAACCTGCAAGCAAACATTTCATAAGGTTCTCCTCATCAGCTCGCGACTGCGAACAATCGGCTCCGGAGACACGCCGGACCTTCTCGGTCCGTAGATTCTCAAAAACAAACAGCCCCAATGGCTGAGGCAACAAGCATCGTCGCGCTCGTGCAGGATAACGGCTCGTCGTGGTACCCACTTGTCTGCCACAGGAAATACGGTGATCTTGTTATCCGGCCCCAGGCCATACATGCTCCACGTACTATCGGCCTGACCGCAACGAATCATTCGGACCTGAGGGCGTGGCCCGAGTTCAGTGACTGGCTACTTCGCTGAGCTGGCGGACTGATCAATTCGGCTTCTGGCGTCGCGGAGTTGTCGGATGAATGGCTGGAGCGCATTCTGGCGCCGGCTGCGGTTCGAGAATGTTTCCATCCGCTTCAGTGCGTCGTCCAGAAGTGATTTCGCCTGTTCCGGTTCGTTCTGCTGCAGGCGGAGTTCCGCGAGATACTGCTGAGTCCGGGCAAGCGCCACCTGTCCCGCGATGACGTCAGGAAACTGGTCGGCGAGTTTCTGATTCCATGCGAGTGCCTCCTGCAGGAGCTCCTGGGCACGTGCGGTCCGTCCCGCCGTGACGTGCTGGGCCGCCAGTCGCAGCAGCGTATTCCCGTACAGTGTGCGATACTCGGCGATGTCCGGATGGGATTCCGCGAGTTCCCGCGCGAGCCGCAGCGCCTGTGTGGATCTCTGGAGTTCCGCGGGGCGAGAGCCGCCGGCCGCGGCCAGGGTCTGTGCCAGCTCGTACTTCAGGGTTTCGGAGTCCGGCAGTTGTTCGCGGAGTTGTTCCAGGGTCTGGATGGCGGCCTGCAGTGCCTGGTCCGCCTTTCGGAAGTCTCGCCCCACCAGCGCAATCCGGGCTTCGTCGCGTTGTGACTGAGCCAGTGCGGCCTTGTAACGTGTCTGTTCCGGATCTTCGGCGACCAGCTTTTTCAGGAGCGCAACGGCCTCGGCATTGGCATCGGCGACGCCAGCGGCTTCGCGTCGGAGTCGACTGTTCTGGGCCGCGTTGGGAGAATTCTCGCTCGGGGACTGGCGGAACGCGAACAGACTGCGCAACCGTGTGGGGCGCACGTCGGGCCCGAGATTCAGGGAGAACGACACCAGGCGGTTCACCGTGGTCGCCACCGCAAACCGTCCCTCCGGAGCATTCTGGAGGGACGCGGACCCGTTCAGCAGCGTACGCGTCTGGTCATAGTACTTTCGGGCCAGCGTGATATCTCCCCGTGTCGCCGCCGAGGCCATGAGTTCGTTCAGGACGGCGGCCTGCTGCAGCAGCAGCTGATGGTCATCCGGATGGCTCGCCGAGACGGCCTGATAATCCGCCAGCGCCCTCAGCCAGGACTCTTCGGCATCAGCGCGTCGCCCGAGCTGCTGCTGAATATCTCCGACTCGCCGACGAGCATCCGCGGAAGCCGCCGTGAGATCTTTGGTGTTCTCGGCCGCGAACTGGTCAAAGAAACCCAGCAGAGACTCCAGCAGTGTCACGTCGGCGCTGCTGAGCACAGCGTCATCTGCGGTCGGCAGTTCTCCTTCATCGGTCTCCGGATCGACGAGCAGCGGACTGAGCCGGCCGCGTGCCGCGATGTTATCGAAGACGGCAGCAAACGACTGGACGGCCAGGTCCAGATTTTTTTCTGCCCGAGCGTGTTCTCGCTCCACTGCTGCGAGTGCCTGTGATTTTTCCTGGAGATTCCGTTCAGCCCGATCGTACTGGCGGCTGATCTCATCGAGCGCCCGCTGCTTCTCATGGTTTCCCACCGCCAGCAATCCGGCAATCAGAATCAGCAGCATAACGGACGCACCTGACAGTGTGGCGACGGCAGGATTGCGGCGCGCCCATCTCCGGAATCTCCCCGCCCACGAAGTTCGACGAGCCAGGATCGGACGATCTTCCAGAAATCTCCGCAGGTCAGCCTCGAACGCTCCGGCCGACTGATACCGTCGTTCGGGTTCGGGCAGACACGCTTTCAGAGTAATCGTTTCCAGATCGGCCGGAATGTCGGGACGAATCTTTCTGGGTCGCTGAATCTCGGCGCTGCCACCGCCCAGAACCCGTGGGGTGTTGACGGCGGGCTGCAATGTCAGCAGCTCATACAGCGTGACGCCCAGGGCATAGACGTCTGACCGCGCATCGGACTGACCGCGAATCTGTTCGGGTGCCATGTACCGCAGCGTCCCCACGATCTCTCCGGTCTGAGTCATTCCGGCGACGTCCACGTGTCTTGCCAGACCAAAATCCGACACCCAGACAGTGCCCTCCCGGTCCAGCAGCAGATTTCCCGGTTTGATGTCCCGGTGCAGAATGCCATGGCGATGCGCATGGTTTACGGCACTGGCGACGTTCGCCATCAGACGCGCGATGTTGCGAGAATACTGCGGACCGGGCGATGTCAGCGTCCCGGCACCGGACGCTGAAACGAGAGGTACGGATGTTCGGGCGAATGGATTTCCCCCCGCGTGACAATTCTGGAGCCGGTTCCGCCGCCGGTTCTGCCGTTTCGCACCTGGCCGAAACGTGTGGGATTTCAAACCGAGGACGACAGCAGCGTCGGCAGACTCCTGTGTTGGCCGCGGGCCGTTCGGCGACGAGGCTCTGTTCAGAGGAATCTGTTCCGACAGAGTCCTGCTGCCCAGCAGTGCACGCACCGCATCCGCCGTTTCGAATCGCATTCCCGGCGGGGTCGGTGCCACTGAGCCCGATGATGCCGGCTTATCGCCGATGCACCCCGTGCGATCATCCGCGGCAGCAGCGCCAGACTGGCCATTCCTTGCAGGCTCGGACAAAACCTGGCCGGGCGACCTCGGGTGGTCCTGTCTGGCAGTGTTTGTGTCAGAACTGCGGGAGCCAGTCCCGGTTGTGTCAGAGCCTCTGAGACAATTCACGACGTCGGCCAGAGTGACACTCTCAATCAGCTGCATCGCGAAGTACTGCAGCCCCTGATCTTCTCCGATACCGTAGACAGGGACGATGTTACTGTGATGCAGGCTGGCGGCAGATTCCGCTTCACGGCGAAACCGCAAACGCTGCGACTCCGATCCCGCGATGCGTGCACCGATCACTTTCAGTGCCACGCGACGTTTCAACGACTGCTGCACAGCTTCGTAGACAACCCCCATTCCACCGCGTCCGATTTCCCTCAGAATCACGAAATCACCCAGCACGCGTGGCTGTGCCAGATGCAGTTCCAGCGGTGGCTTCGTCTCAGCCGCGGGGAACTCCCGCCCTCGAACCCGCTCAACCAGGGCAATCGAGGGGAACACGGCCTGAATCATCTCA
>SYLK01000219.1 GCA_005809115.1 Planctomyces sp.
TCACTCGCTCACTCGCTTGTCTTCTCTGACGATTCCGCTGATCATTTTCGTCACACGATGACACGCAGATCACAATCACCCGCGAGCAAAAAGTCTTGCGACACTGCACATGCCTGAGTCTGCCAGCTGGTCTTGTATACACCGTACACGACTGGATCTTACCCGCCGCAACATGCTGAGCAAACCGGGAATCCGGGGTCTACTTGTCGATTTTCGCAGTTTCTGGCCAGAAAGGGCTGTACCACACAAGTCACGATGAACTTGTGTGCTGCAGTGAGCCGCGACGATGGGCAACTACGCGACAGGAGGCAGTATTAACGATGAGCGGAGGGTGCACCGAGCTGCTCCGGGGCAGCGGGCAGCCGTTCAACGACTCCGGTATCCCAGCCTGCGAAGTGCGATGACGGTTTCGGCGGCTCCGGGCATCAGCGGCATAGCTCTGGCCGTTTCCTCGAACACAGATTGCGAGACGCCGGCAAACAGCGACGCGATGCCGCGCGTGCGGTCTTCGGGCGACAGGTCGAAGTTATCGAGATACTGCGACAGCTCGATGGTTTTGTTGGTCCGCTGCGCCAGATTGACGACGAACCGGCCGCGCAGCATTGTGCCGTCCATGTCAAACATCGCGAGCCGCTGTCCATGCCCAATGCGATTGAGTACCAGGGAGAGTTCGGTTTGGGCGAGACGCTCGAACTCCGTGAATTAGCGGACGGGCGAGATCGTGAGACGTCCATAGCGAGCGGCGCGATCGAGCAGCGTGCTGGTGATGACTCGAGCGCCCGCCTCGACCGCCAGACGCGCCGTGTCGTCCAGCGAGCCGTCATCGACGTTCTTCAGGGAAAACATCGTCAGTGAGCCGCACGACGTACGGCTCTTCATTCAGGTCAGGCAGCCGATTGAAACCCATCTCCTCAAGTTGGGTAGTGGAAGTCTCAGGATTTCCCACATTCGAAACTCATGAGAGTTCCGCTGTCGGCTCGACATCTCGGCGCAGCCGCCTGAGTGGATTGAGTTGGCGGCCGGCAGGCGGGATCACAATGGGCGTGCCACGCCTGTGTCGACAGGGGGAGGCTGTTCATGTTCCTGTTCTCGCGGCAACAGCCGGTTGAATGGCATGTTCTCCGCAAGATCCGGCTTCGTCTGAAACAACGAGAGCGTTATGGCACGTGGATTTGCCGCCCGCGGTCTGCGGCAACGCGGTTGCCCCGAAGGAAAGAGTTTTTCCTCAAACACGCGGAATTATGCGGTGAAAGTCCCCGGCCGACGGACTTTTGTGCGATTCGGAGACGCCACGTCGATTGCTTGCGGTGTGGTGGATGATCCGACGGCAGGCTCACTGACAGGGACGGACACTGATAGGGAGGGACTCATGGCACGCATTCTGATGTTGACGGATCGCCCTCAGACGGATGACCGAATCGTCTCTCGCACGGTTGAGCTGGCAGATCGTCTGGAGGCGGAAGAAGTCTCCTTCGTGGTGACGCACCCAGTGGACGGCTTCATTGCCACCGGCTGCTCGTTCGGGGTTCCCGACGCTGGACTGATTTCGCCATGCTCGTCGTCGTTGTGCGCGTTGTCACCCGATCGGGACGAGGTGGCGATGGCCATTTCGTTTCTTTCGCGCTGCCGACAGGACGCGGCGTTCCATGGCCTGACCTGCGAAACGGCACGATCCGCCGCATCACTGAGACGCACGGCCGCGATGCTGGCCGGCGTGGTCGGCCTCATGGTCGTAAGTCGCGAATCGCTGCTCGACGGTGATCCCACACATGAGTCGCTGCGAATGCTCTGGCTGAATGTGAAGCGGCCGTGGCTGATTTGTCCGACGGACTCTGAATCCTGGAAGCGTGTTATTGTCGCCACTCGGAATGATGCTCAACGGAACGAACTGATCGCGTGGGGGCGGCACTGGTCAGAGCGGTTCGACGTGCCATTGGCGTTGATCGCACTCGGAACGCCACCACCTCGGTCGTTGTGGTCGACTGTCAGGTGCTGGCTGCGGTGGCATTCACGCCAGCATCGCGAGGCGGTGCGTCAGAGCTTGTTTTCGTGTGGGCCTGGCCCGGGTGACTTGTTGCTCGTGGATCGTGAGCCTTCCACATGGCCACGTCAAACGCATGTGTACGAAGCCACGCTGGACGATCTCATCGCTGTGGCGCCCTGTTCGGTGGGAGTCGCTCCGACGACCACGGACGTCATCACCTGCGAACTGCTGTTTCCTCACGGACTGTCTCATGCTGATGAGCCGATTCCGGAGATCGTGGCCGCATGATGCCTGACAGTCTGAGCGTCGCGAAGACCCCGACCGGATGCGCGAGGTGGAAAGTCATATCGACTGCTTCTGCGTCGGTGGCGCGAAATGTCGATCGTGAAACCGCCCCTGTCCACTCTGGAACCAGACGATGAATCATCTCGAATCGACCCATGGATCTCGTGAGGTGGTAAGTGCTTTCAGAAACACCTGGGCTGAGGATAATCTGCGGCCCGACTCCGGCCGGCCGCGCATCGCGATGGTTTCCACCCACGGTTATGTGGCTGCGCATCCTCCGCTGGGCGCGGCAGATACCGGAGGACAGGTGGTTTATGTGCTGGAGCTGTCGAAGAAACTTGCTCAACTCGGCAACGAAGTGGATATCTGGACCCGCCGTTTTGCAGACCAGCCGGAACTGGAGCCTGTCGCAGAGCAAGTGCGTATCATCCGCGTGCCCTGCGGGGGAAAACGATTTATCCCCAAAGAATACCTGAGTCACTTCCTGCTGGAATGGAGTGAGAACGCGCTCTGGTTAATCAATGGGCACCGGCTGAGGTACGAGTTTATCAACTCTCATTACTGGGACGCGGGCGTGGCAGGACAGCATCTGAATGAGACGCTCAATGTGCCGCATGTGCATACGCCTCATTCGCTCGGCATCTCGAAGAAGCGTCAGATGGAGAACGACTATCCGGGTGACGGGGCGCTGTTTGAGAAGCAGTACAACCTCACAGAACGCATCCGCCGGGAAAGACGGCTCTGCACCGCCGCGGAATTGCTGGTCGCCACGACTCCCCAGCAGCTGGATCTGCTCACCCGGAGCTACGAGGTACCGGCGGAGAACTGCCGGATGATACCGCCGGGTTATGACGACAACCGGCTTTTCCCGGTCGGTGACGGGAGCCGCCACGCCATCCGGCAGCGCTTCGGCTTTTCCGGCAAGGTCGTGATGGCCATCGGTCGGCTCGCGCGCAACAAGGGCTACGATCTGCTGATTCAGGGATTTTCGTTGCTGTCTTCGCGGGAACCGGAAGCCGTGTTGTATCTGGCTGTCGGCGGCTCCAGTCTGACGAAGCCTGAACAAGTCATCCTGAGCGAACTCAGGGAACTGGTCGCCCGGCTGGATCTCCAGGAAAAGGTGCTGTTCGGCAATTTCATCCCCGACGATCAGTTGGCCGATTACTATCGCGCCGCCGACCTGTTTGTCCTGTCCAGCCGTTACGAGCCATTCGGCATGACGGCCATTGAGGCGATGGCTTCGGGCACGCCGACGGTGGTGACCGTTCACGGCGGCCTGCATCGAGCATTGACTTTTGGCCGGCACGCGCTCGTGGCTGACCCGCTCGACAAGGAAGACCCTGGCGTCACGATGATGAAAGTTTTCCGTCATCCCGGTCTGCGACTGCGCATGGCGCGGATGGGGGCACACAAGGCGCGCAGCCTGTTCACCTAGACGGGCATTGCGCAACAACTTCCTGCAGCCGTCGAGCATCGTCCCGGTGCTGCGCTGGTACTCGCAGAGCCGGAATGGGACGATTCCTGGAATGACGCCGACTGAAAGATCATGCACGCGGCTGGCGGATTGACACCCGTCACAGATTACGAAAGGTTCCGACTGGTGAGTACCGATGCCACAACAGCCATGACAAGCATTTCGTTGTTCTGCTCCGACCTCGACGGCACTCTGCTGGGGAACCCGGAAGCAGCGCGTCGGTTCAAGACCGCGTGGGAAGAGTTGCCCACGAACTCCCGCCCGCTATTGAGCTACGCCTCGGGCCGGCTGGTGCAGGACGTGATTGATCTGCTGGCCACGTGCGTTTTGCCGTGGCCGGATTACATCATCGGCGGAGTGGGCACGCAGATATACGATGGACGGCGCAAGAGGCCCCTGAACGAGTTCAGCCAGCAGTTCAGCACCGGATGGGACTTAGAGAAGATTGAGGCCATCGTTCGATCAATTCCCGGAATCACGCGGCAGCCACCGCAGTTCCTGCATCTGTACAAGTCGAGCTGGTATCTGCCCGAGGCAGCCCCCGAAACCATCGTCGCTCTGGAGCAGCAACTTCTTGATTCCGGTCTTCGAGTCCGCGTCGTCTATTCGAGCGCGCGTGATCTTGACGTGCTTCCGGCCATCAGCTGAAGTGGACCCCGGTTTTCGGACCAGCGGTTAAGGTGGATGGAAGTGATCTGGACCTGAAGTCTTGAGAGGGGTTATCGTGGCAGTTCAAGGAGAAAGTCTATGCCACGCGCCCGCCGAAGATTTGATGGGAAGTTTAA
>SYLK01000220.1 GCA_005809115.1 Planctomyces sp.
AGCGGCCTACCAGCAGCGGCACCAGGTCATCGCCGGGACCTTTCTGACCTCAGAAGGAGTTCTGGTGCAGGCCTGCGATGCCACCCCGGAAGGAGAGGGGCCCACCGCCCTGCATCTCAGCCGCGACGGCGGACAGTCATGGTCAGATGCAGGTGGAGACATTCGCGGGATCCATGCCGGCGTGGCAGAACTGACCGGAGGCAGGCTGATCGCCTTCGGGCTGGGTCAGGCACTCGACGGGCGTATGCCGGTCAGTGTCTCTGCTGATCTGGGAAAGTCCTGGACTTCAGCTCCCAGCCCGTTCCCGCCCATTGGCGGGGGCCAGCGTCTGGTCCTGAAGCGACTGCAGGAAGGGCCGCTGCTGCTGATTTCCTTCACATCCGGAGACCGCCGTGATCCTGAAGCGCAGGGGATGACGTTCCTCCGCGAAGACGGCACTGAGTTCACCGGACACGGGATGTTCGCAGCCCTGTCATTCGACGACGGCGCCACGTGGCCCCTGCGAAAACTTCTTACGCCGGGAACTGGAGATTTCGACGGTGGAGCGTGGACGGGGCGTTTTCGCGCTTCGCCGACACGCGCCGAGCACGCCGGCTACCTGGCGGCAACGCAGTCCCCGGACGGAGTGATCCATCTGATCTCCAGTCGACTGCACTACCGATTCAATCTCGCCTGGCTGCAGTCCGCAATCCCGTCGGAGGTCCGGACGAAGCCGTAGCGCGGGCCACAGCGAGAATCCCCCGATTCGGAATCTTCCGCGGGAGCCTGAGGCGTTTCAGGTGCCTGAGGGCGTTTCAGGTGCGTGGCTGCCAGCTGAGTTCTCCGGATGCGATTTCCAGAGCCAGTTCGACGAATCGTTGTCGCTTCTGCGGGGCCTTTTCCGGAGAGCGAATAACGGCCGCGAGGATCGCCCCGCCACCGATCGCCTTGCCGGCCAGGTTGTCGGGGGCGGGAATGGCCGGTTGATCCGGCGGCCCCATGCTGCCATGAGACCAGAACGCTCCCACACACGTCCAGCAGGCGGGGCTCTCCATTCTGACCGCATCAGCCAGGCCCATCGCTTTTCGGCGTGATTCATCAGAAGGCGCCCTGACCCAGGCTTCCGCTGCCGCAAGGATCTCGGGATCGGATTCCAGTTTCAGACTCTCGGCCGTCCGAATACACTGGATCAGCCACCAGACCGCCATGCGTTTCGGCAGTGCCCAGGCCAGGAAATAGAGACAATCGTTGTCGTCGCCGGATGTCAGGAGTCGCGTGGCGTATTCCGCCGGAGATTCCTCAGGCTCGGGCGGTGTGGCAATCAGCTCCTGCAGCTGAAACCGGCTGCACACGGCGGCTGCGTTCGCCTCGCTGAATCCCTGCAACTGCTGCAGCTCCTCGGGCAGCGCCTCGGTGGCTCCGCCACGGGAGATTTTTGACGCCACCGCGGCGGTGGCGGTGGCACCGTGATGCTGGTGGCCGGCCGGGCCGGGCGATGTACCCGCCGGACGGTCTGCTTCGGTCAGTTCGAGGCACAGCACGGTGCCGCCGCAGCGCAGAAGATCGCCCGGCCCAAGGCTGCATTCCTGCACAAGTTCGTCGTTGAGAAACGTACCGTTGGTGCTCCCCAGGTCGCGGACATGGCAGACCTTTCCCTGCAATTCGATCTCCGCATGCCGACTGGACATCTCGATGTCCTGCGGGAACGAGACACTCGCCTCCGGAGAACGCCCGACCATCACGGGGGTTCCGGCGGACAGCACCGCCACATCGCGAAACCTGTGGTCTTCTTTGACACGCAGAAACACCGGCATGAGGATACGCTCCGAAAAACCGCGGCCGTGGCTGTGCAGCGACCACCTGGCAGGCTGCTTCCCGGACCTTGCACACTGGCGAGAGAATAGCAGATCATCCGAAGTCAGTCATGGGAAGCCGGCGATTCGACGTGAGATCAGTTGATCATGGTGATCCCACCCTTGACCATCAGCATTCCGTCGCCATTCACCTGCGTCATGGGGGCTTTGACCTGGGTCATGGCCGTTCCCTCGAGTTTCAACATAATCCCCTTAATGGTGACTCCGGTCTGGTCAATCTTGATGCTGTTCGCGCCGACTTTCAGTTCGATTGACTGCATGGCCTCCGTTTCACTCTTGCCGAGGTTAATTTTGGTGGATTCATTCCCCATCTTGATCGTGGTGGAAAGATTGCCCATGTCCAGCACGCTGTCGGCATTCCCCTTTTTGACTTCCATCAGTCTGTTGCCGGTCTGCAGGGTCAATGTGTCATTGCCCTGAACGAGCTTTGTCGTGCGGTCCTTGTGAATCTCGACAGCCTGGCTGCCACTCCCGGAACCGAGACCGACTTTGAGTACCTGGTCGTTGTAGACCTCAATCGTCTGATCGCCGTTGTCCTTTTTGTCAAATCCGACCTTGCGTGTTTCGTTGTTTTCCACGACGCAGTTCAGGTTCTTTTCGGCGTGGACGTAGATTTCCTCGTTGTCCTTCTTGTCCTCAAAGCGAATCTCATTGAAGTTGGCGTCCGAACCCTGCTTGGAGCTGCGGGTCTTGATTCCGGACTGAGTCTTATTGTCCGGCAGTGTGTAGGGAGGCATGTGTTCTGCGTTATACAGCATCCCCGTGATCACGGGGTGATCCGGATCGCCTTCAAGAAAACTGACGATGACTTCCTGTCCGATTCGGGGGATATGCACCATTCCCCACTGAGTTCCGGCCCAGGGGGTGACCACGCGAACCCAGAGACTGCTCTTGTCGTCCTTGACCCCCTTGCGATCCCAGGGAAACTGGACTTTGACGCGACCGTACTTGTCCGTAAAGATTTCTTCGCCGGCAGGTCCCACAACCACGGCCGAGTGGACCCCGAACACGCGAGGTTTCTGACGTTCGCGGGGCGGCCGGAACACGGTCTGGGACGGGATGCATTGAAACGAGTTTTCGTAAATCCGTTCTGCGGGTCCGCTGCCGGAGAAGTAGCTGCCGCCGAGATTTCCCTGATGCTGGACGCGGGTCAGAACCCATTTTGTCCCCACCTCAGAACTGACATGGTGATCCGAGATTTCGAACCTACCACCAGGTGAAAACGAACGGCAGTGACTGCTGCCGGTCACCACATCATGCCCGCACTCCTCTTCCTCCATCCGCAGTTTGACGAGCGCCTCGCCCTGCGCCTTCTGCGGGTAATCCCCCGGAAAATCATAAAACTCGAACTTTGAGTTGTCGGGCAGCGACACCACGCTCTGCGTGGCAGCCATCAGCGAGGTACTGGGCAGCTCGAAGTTGTAATCGGTCTGCGCCCATTTTCCCGAGGTATAGGACTGCTCATGGTTCCAGGAATACAGATTGTCCGTGATTTCCGGCTGAGACAAATTGGAAAGCAGCCGCACTTTCTTG
>SYLK01000221.1 GCA_005809115.1 Planctomyces sp.
GACGTCCGGTCTATATCATCGGATCTGGGCACCGATGGGCGAAGATATTCTCTGCATCGACGACGAATACGGTCAGACATTCCGAGTCGAACAGCTGAGCGGGGGGACTCGCGAACAGCTCTTCCTGTCAATTCGCTTTGCGCTGGTGCGTGAGTTCGCTCGTCGCGGTGTTGAACTTCCGCTCGTGATGGACGACCTGTTCGTCAACTTTGATCAGGAACGGACCGATGCCGCGGCGGAATGTCTGATCGAGCTGGCAGCCGAAGGCCAGCAGATTCTGTTCTTTACCTGCCACGAACACCTGGCGCACCTGTTTCGGAGGAAGCAGATCGAGCCGCTGTGGCTGCCGGGACACAAGGTCGCCGTTGATCTGCACCGCCCGGAACTGGAACGATCAGGTCAGACGGCCCGACTCGATCCCGGTCAGGATGGACCACCAATCGGTGCCGTCCACACCGTGGAACTGGTCACGAACTCCGATGACCTGCTGAACGACGCCGACACTCCGGCCCTCGAACGCACGCACCGACAGGGTGCCTGAGGCAGGTAAGGGTCAACGCTGCCCGGATGTTCTTCGGAACCGTCAATGATCGTGGTATGAACGACTTGCCTGAATATGATGTCCGGGCGCCTATTTCCGGGCCGTTGGCCGCATCACGGGCTGAATCCATGCGCGTTCGAACTCGCCCGGCTCCGACGGGTTGGGGTGCCTGCGCGATGATGTCACGACGGCCCGCACATAGATTTCCGTTCCATCCATCGGATACTCGGCCACAGGACCCTCCACCGACTTCAGGATCGCCCCGACCTGACTGCTGTAACGGCGAGTCAGTCCTTCTGCCTTTCCGGGATCTTCAGCGGCCGGAAGGGATGTTTCATCGAAACCGGTCTTTGTCCCGATGAAGTCGATGCGATACGTGACGCCGGCTTCCTCGTCGATGCGGACGGTCAGGTGGCCGTCGACGAAGCGAATGTCCGTCAGCCGCACCCCGCTCGACGAGTAAAATCGGCCCGCTTCCAGGGACTCGACGAGTGCATCCGGGGTCAGCTGTGACGCCAGCACCACGACCCAGCCTCGTCCCGGCTGAGCACCCTGTCCGCTCTCTGTCTCAAAGTAGTTGTGCCCGTCGTCCGTTGCCAGCCCATACATCAGGGGCAGTTCGAGCTTTGTCAGACGCCAGGTGTTGATCACATCCCACATCGTCTCAGTGGAAGCATGTGTGTCGTCTCCGCGATTGTGGACGGAGGGATGCCCGTTGTAGACCTCGAAGAAATTCTCGCCGACGACGTGCATCAGCTGCTCAGCGGTCACGGCATATCCGAAATTCGGATGATTCAGGTGGATCAGTGTGCGAATACCGGTCCGCTCACGTCGCGCCATCCCGGCATCAATGTTGCGCTGCATCACGTCCAGAACACTGTCACCACCCGTCGGGGGCAGCAGTTCATTCGTCCCCGTCGCGCACAGATGAATTGGCAGCGTGCGGAACCTGTCGGTAATCTCTTCACCCTGAATCAGCAGGTATTCCTGCGGCACCGCCAGTCGGTCATAGATCTCATCGAAGGTCTTCAGGCGAATTTCCTGCCGCCCGTCGACCTGCCGCCTGACAACCCAGTCACCGGGAAAAGCCGATGTCAGTGCTTCATAGGCCACCCGTCCGCCCTTGTTGGCGTCGATATCTGTCCAGCGCTCGTTCTGCAGCAGCGTATTGTGGTCTGTAAACACCAGAAAATGATAGCCGTGATCGCGATACCAGGCCGCAATCATTTCCTGGTAATTGTCTCCGTCGCTCCAGAGCGAATGCGTGTGCATGTTGCCGCGAAACCACCTGAGGTCGCCCTCGGCAGTCAGTGAGATATCCTGGGCCGCGGCTGCCGCCATCAGCATGACAAACCACAGCGGGACCAGGCGGAAGTGACATGAGAAAATGGACATGTTCAGTCTCCTGCCGGCTCACGGCCGTCTGCCGGATCCGGTCCAGGTCTTAATGGTCTGATGGATTCCGGGAAATTCGCCGGAACGTCCGCCGGGTCTTCAGCGGATAGCTCTGACCAGGGTGCAAAGGGATCCTCCAGCTGCTGCCACGCTTCTGCGCCCCACGACATTTCCTCATCGGTCAGCAAACATCCGTCCAGACAGTCGCTCACAGCCGCATGATCCAGTTCCTGACCGATGATGACCAGTTCCTGACGTCGATCGCCAACCTCGTCATCCCAGACGGATTCAATTTCAGCGATCTCATCCGGATCCTCCGACGGCCATTCGTCCCGCGGTGTCTCGGCCCACCACTGACCACCGGGATCCGCACTGATCACGCTGCCGGCCTGCGACCAGAACCCGGCCAGTCCCGGCCGACTGGCCAGCCAGAAATAGCCCTTCGAACGGATGATCGCCGATGCAGCCGGATGATTCATCCAGAAATCATGAAACCGCCCGGGATGAAACGGGCGACGCGCTCGATAGACGTAGCTCGAAATGCCGTACTCCATTGTTTCTGGTACGGACTGGCCCCGCTGTACACTCAGCCAGTTCGGCGAGGCTTCCGCCCAGTCCGGCCGAAAGCTCCCGGTATTCAGGATCTGCGACAGCGGAACTGACCCGCGTACGGCGCTGATGACTCTGGCCTCAGGATTCATCTTCTGCAGCAGGACTTCCAGAATCTGACGTTCTTCGGCAGCCACCAGATCTGTCTTGTTCAGGATGATCACGTTGGCGAATTCGATCTGATCAGCCAGCAGCATCGACAGGTCACGATCATCGGATTCGTCGAGTGCCACGCCGCGATCTCTGAGGTCCTCCTGCGACTGAAAGTCCTCGAGAAAACTCACAGCGTCGACAACCGTGACCAGCGTGTCCAGCCGCGCAAACCCGGCCAGACTCTGCCCGTCCTCATCAGTGAAGGTAAACGTCTCAGCCACGGGAAGTGGTTCGGAAA
>SYLK01000222.1 GCA_005809115.1 Planctomyces sp.
TCAGAGCACAATCACCTCAAGCAGGCAGCCGCGATGGAACGCGACTCCGTATCCTCTGGCCACTTCAGCTTCAGCCACCTTCACGATGACATTCCGCAGAAGGACGCCGAGATATCTCACATTCAGGCCTGGGGCTTATTGTTCCAATGGCTCACAGGACGCAATTCCGATGACCGTGACAACGCGCTCAGACTTTGCTGCACTGGCAAAATGGAAACGCTCCGCATCCGGAAAGAAATCACCAGCCAGCTGAATGAGAGATTGAAGGACAGAAATCTCTACCGCAGCCTGCTGCCCGACTGCGTCGCCAATGTCGATACCCTGGCGGAACAGTACTGGCCGCGTGTGCAGGGATGGCACCCCAATCGCGGTGGTGACAGCAATGCGAAGGACGACGGGAAGACATGGGCACGCCAGTTGCTGTTTTACCGCAGTCAGGCCGAGGCATTGCCCGTGGCTCCTCCTGTCTCCGCCCCAACACTAACACCAACAACGGCACCGGCACCGGCACCGGCACCGGCGCAGGATGGGAAATCCCCGACAGGCCTAACCGAAGTTGATGCAGCCGAAGTCCATGCGGCCGAAGTCCATGCAGCCGAAGTTGCGGAGCTGGCCAGAATGGACAGCGAACGCAGGGTTCTGGAGATCAACCGTCAGTTGCTGAAGGCCTGGTACGGAGATCTGATCGCAGATAAATCCGTGGTTTACTCGGGCATTGTACTGGTCAAAGACCAGGAGACACGGCTGCGCTGGTTCCGGTGGTCGCTGCTGGTATTCGTCATCAGTGGCGCAACGGTCAACCTGAACGCGACGTCCTGGCACGGCTTCTACAGTCGCCGCCTGGGGGACGCCTGGATCGATCCGATCCCGGGTCTGGGAACCCGCGTCCCGTTTTCCCAGCTGGAAACGACCCGAGTCGGGGCTCCGTACCACCTCGTTTCCGGATGTGTCCAGCTGCTGGGCAGGCAGGAATCCTGTGACCGCGTGTCGCGGGACCAGTTCCTGTTCTCGCAGCGCTACTGCGGCTGTGAATCCCTGGGATACAAACCGACGTCGCAGTACATGGACGGGAGATACACGCTGGAAGACGGCATCGCCGTTTCCGGGGCAGCCGTCACTCCGGTTCAGTCCGGCAACCCCCTGATTCTCGCTTTATTCTTCCTGCTCAACGTGCGACTGGGACAGTGGCTCGAAAATCCGGGGCGATCGGAAGCGATAAACCCCCTCCAGCGTTGCTTCCGTTATGTCTGGAGTCCGATTCGGATCTTCAGTCAGCTCCCGCGCCCCGCGGAAAAGCGATCGATCTGTTTCGTTTCCGACGGAGGTCATTTTGAAAACCTGGGAATATTTCCCCTGTTGCAGCGACGCTGCCGCCTGATTATCGCATTCGACGCCGGCGAAGACGCGAAATATGACTTTGCAGATTTTCATCGCCTGAAGACACTCGTGCGAATGCAGACAGGCATCACACTCGAAACCTGTACCAGGGAACCCGGCGAGCTTTCCCTCGAGACGCTGACACCGTCAGCTGACCATGGGTTCAGTCGGTCGCATTACCTGGTCGCCCGTATCCTTTATCCGGATGCGCAGCCGGACTGCCCCTCATGGCTGGTTTATGTCAAGTCTTCATTGACGGGTGATGAACCGGCCGAGATCCTGAGTCTGCGGAAACACTCCGAGTTTCCTCATGACCCCACGGCGGATCAGTTCTACGATCCGCGGCGCTTTGATGCGTACCGACGACTTGGGCAGCACATCACGGGCGATGTGCTCAGTCGCCTTCCCGCCAGCTTCGAATCCCACAATCCGCAGACCTGCTCCGCAGAATTTATCAGCCGACTGGTCGGTGATGTTCCACGTGCCCGGAGTGATGCCGCGCCGCCCATCGAACGACCGGATTCACCAGTCCAGGAGTTTATTCGAATCCTGAATGATCCACAGAGCGATTCTCTTGCACGCGGCTATGCGGCGCGCGAGATCATGGACCAGGCCAGCATCCCGAACACCGCAATTCAGGCACTGGTGGATACACTGTCGTGCGAGGACATGCATCTCGCGGCCGTTGCTGGACAGTGCATTACGAAAGTCGGAACGCACGCCCTGCCTCACCTGAGACGCTGCCTGGATTCCGATTCTCAGCCGTTTGTACAACACGTGGTTGAACTGATCCGGGACATTTTCCAGCAGGCCCCCGCCCCGGACCGTGATACCATCGCGGCAGTCTGTGAGCGACTGAAACACTTGTGCGATGCGCATCGCCACGAGCTTTCACGAGTCGCCATGATTAACGCTCTGAGACTCGGCGCACGCATGGATCCTGCGGAACTTGCCGCCAGCAGCGTGGCACAGACGCTGCAGTACCTCGCCGCGAACGACATCAGTCGATCCGTCCGTCGTCTGGCACACAGAGTTCTGGAAGAACTGCACGCGGCCAGGCCGGCTTGAAAAATGTGCCCGGGCAGGAAGGAATCGGTTTGTGACAGCCCGCCATCTGCACCCATCCGCGCCGGTTATCCCCCTGGCGTCCAGGATGTCTCTTCTCCCCTGTCCTCGGGGAAGAGGGTGGCCGCCAGGCCGGTTGAGGGGGTTTTCGAAGGTCGCCCGCGTGACAGCTTCGAACGGAATATCGGTCCGCTGATCAACGCCTCCATGACCTTTCTTCGATAACTCATCAAGTCGCTCGGCAGGAACACGTGCGAAGTCCTCACGCATGTGTTCTTCGACAAGGTCGATCACCTCATGGTGCACGCTGTCCCGATTGCCCTGCAACGCCAGAATCGAGTCGTCACCGCCGTTGTCGTTCCGGACCGCGATCGCCGTCTGTGTCCCCATGGCATCGATCGTGATCACAGCTCCCTGCAGATCAACGCGCTTCAGCACTTCCGGTCATGCCGGGGAACCGGTGTCCGGGGGGTGGGCGCTGCGTTTTGACCCCCGGCTACTGACTGCGACGCCTTCAGCGGCGTTTCCTGATCGCGAAATGATCTCAGAGAGTCGCCGGGAGTCGCACCAAAGCGAAAACCCCCGGATGCCGATGCCCAGTCTATCGAGAGCATCCCGCAGGGATGCCAAAGGCCACCAGTTTCCAGGGATCAAAAATATTGAAGTGGACCCCGGTTTTCGGACCAGCGGTTAAGGTGGATGGAAGTGATCTGGACCTGAAGTCTTGAGAGGGGTTATCGTGGCAGTTCAAGGAGAAAGTCTATGCCACGCGCCCGCCGAAGATTTGATGGGAAGTTTAA
>SYLK01000223.1 GCA_005809115.1 Planctomyces sp.
CAACTGAACGGTACCCGCAAAATTCCGCGTCTCAACCAGATACTTCGCCGCTCCCATCAGCATTGTCGTGTGCCCGTCATGGCAACACGCGACCATCTATCCCGGAAACACAGATTTGTAAGGCAGGTCGTTCTGTTCCGTAATGTCGAGCGCATCAATGTCAGCCCGAAGTCCCACGGAACGCAGCGATCCACGGGCCGCAGCATTCCCGCGCAAGGTTCCTACCACACCGGTTCTGGCCAGACCGCGGTGCACGTCGATGCCCATCTGCTGCAGTTCGCGAGCGATCAGGTCGGCAGCGTACGTTTCCTCATATGCGGTCTGCGGATGTGCATGCAGGTCGCGTCGCCACGCCGTCATCTCTGCGTGAATCTCCTGCAGACGCGGTACGATTGACAGTCGCAGATCTGACATGTGTGTATCCTGAAAAATCGCGAAGAACAGAGGAACAGGCACCTGTGCCCACACGCTGATTCTGATCTGTCTGCACTCGGCCCGGAGAACCTGCCCCGGTACTGCCAAAGTACCACCTTGCGCCCCCCCGAGATACTGTCGACAGGCATGCAGATTCTGGCAACGAACCGACGTCGTGGCAATCGCACGGCCTGATGTTCGCACAGGACATCGGAGGACGTCAGTGATTCGCTGCCCCCGTGACCCCGCCCGGAGACCCCGCCTGAAACCTGAATGGCTTTCGACACGCACCTGGTTCGACTGCCGAAGCACAGGAATCCGGGCGTCTGCGCACCTCGACGGACAGACGTTCCGCTGAAACCTCAGTCGCTGGTCAGCTGCTCCGCCCATCGAGCTGCAAAAAAAACCACCAGACCGCCCGGAATCGCAGCACCAGCCAGTCACCACTGACCATCTGCGATCGGACGCTCAGGCGAGCGGGGGATGTCAATCCCCTGATATCATCGCGCGACGGAACATCGTTGAAGGATGTGCTTCCGTCACGGTCACCGACGTCGACCCCGGCGTCGATCCGGGCACTTGTGGGACCCTCCACGGGTTGACACGCCCGGTTTGCCGATGGGCTGATCGCTGCGGCTGTGTTCCCTGGCCTCACCCACGACGCGACAACTGCCATCAGGTGCAGATCAAGCCCCCAAGGATTGTGCCGAATTTCTGCAGGCGACGCGGGACCAGGGTACAGATGGAATCGGGGGCGGGGGCGGGCGATTGATCCGCCGATTTCCCGTCATTTTCTGTTCCGTTTGGAGAGCCGCCGGTCAGACTTGAACTGACGACCTACGCTTTACGAAAGCGTCGCTCTGCCAACTGAGCTACGGCGGCAACAGGGATCCGACCTTTTTTCGGCGCTGCACTCTAGTCTGGAGGCCGCTTCAGAGCAAGACAATCTCCGCGAATCTCAGGTTCAGGGACAGCGGGATGGCAGCGAGAGACTCACCGGGAGCCAGGTGACTGCTGCGCCCCGCTGGTGCTGCGAACGAGGACTCGCGGAAGCTCGGGGGCGGGGCCGGATTCGCGGGGCTCTGCAATTTTCTGCGGAAACCAGGCAACCGTGCAGGTGGGATTCCGATAATGGTGGCATCAGCCGGTCGCGTGCACCGGGGAATACGGCAGAGTGATTCAACAGGCGAAAACAGCGACCGGTTGAACTGCCACAGACAAGAGAATCGTGCCTAAAGACAGGGGAAACGACCATGCCAGCATTCATGAAACTGGGCGACATCAAGGGCGAAGCGACGGACACGGACCACAAGGAATGGATTCTGATCGAATCCATGAGTGCTCCGATTTTCCGCTCGGTTCCTCAGGGAGCCAAAGATCAGCAGCGTACCAAAGGCGATACAACACTGGGCGACGTGGTCGTCGTGCGTCAGCTGGACAAATCGTCCACGAAACTGCAGGAGAACTGTGCGAACGGGACGTTCTTCAAGGACGTCGAGGTCCACTTCTGCACGACGGTGAAGAACAAGCAGGAGCCGTACCTGACTTACAAGATGCACGATGTGATCATCAGCAGCTTTTCGATGCATGCGAATTCTTCCGGCAGTCCATTGCCAACCGAATCGATCACCCTGGGCTACACCAAGGCGGAATGGAACTACATCGTGGTCGATCCCAAGACGGGCGACAAACTGGGTCAGGTTCCGGCCAAGTACAATCCGGCCGAAGGCCGCAGCTGATCTCAGGCCGGTACTTCAGGCGTCCACTGGAATCAGAGCCGGAAGGGACTTCCGGCTCTGATTTTTTTAACCGTTCACGGGCCGGGGACTGGCTCATTTTCCCCCAGGAGACGAATCGGGTGTGGGTGACCGACTGCGACCCGATCCAGACAGACCTCGGGAAAATGTGCCTGTCCCCCTGTTTGCCAGTGAACGGTTACGATTTTTTCACCCCCGTTTGGTTCTGTGTACGGGGACTTTGCGAAGGAGCAAAGCTGTGTCGGAAGTCAACTTTGAATTCGGCTCCCTGATTCTGCATGGTGATTCCGCGGCCGGCCAGGCGAATTTTGACGCCGACCTGAATCCGGATGTCCGGAACGCGACCACGAATGCTGATCTGACGATTTATCTGCGGGTGTTCCTGCAGCGGCATGACCCGCCGACGGGCACGACGACGTATCCGGACAGCGACGGGAATCAGGTTCCGATTCGCGCCTGGACCGATCTGGAATGGACTCGTTTTACCGGTCGTTATCAGCGGGAAACAACTCAGTTCTGGAATGGAAAGTTCTGGCTCAGAACGCCGGATACGTTCCACCGGCTGGACTGGCCGAGTACCTCGCCCACCCATCGCTGCAACGTCTATTGTCGCTTCGAGATGTCCACCGTCGCCACGGCGGACGGAGCGCACGCCATCATTCCGGTCGTCCGTGTGAATGGGCGTCACACATTTCGTTCCAATGCGCTGCTGTACAGCCATCTGGACATTGAGGCTGAGCAGTACCCTCAGTCGCGATCCCGGTTTTTCACGCATCTGCACGAAGTCGGGCACCTGCTGGGCCTGGCACATCCCGGGGTCGCGGCGAACACGCCCGGTTGTACGGCCGGCGACGAGATGGCCTGTTACGCGGCTGACCCCGACAGCGTTCTGGGGCTTGGCAGTACGCTGCGTGATGACCATGTCCAGCCGTGGCAGAAAGCGGCTTCATTGCTCACCGGCACCCGGGAAGCGGACTGGACAATCCGGCGCAGCCGCGAGTATCCTCGCCGCATCTGAAGTTGTTTTCGGCGGGTCACCGGAGTTTTTCCGGGCGGTTCGCTGCGGTTAACCAGTCGGCGACTTCGCAGATCGGATTTCGATACGACTGGCCGAATTCGGCATTGGTTGCGGACGGGCGCATGATCTGGGACCTGCATTGTCATCTGAACGGCGTTGACGGTCGCACTCCGGATGAGCGCATCGTGCAGCTTCTGGAATATGCGGATCGGATGCATGTCGACCGAATGATTTTGTTCATGGGATTTCCGTTTTCGGCCGATCCGACACCGGCAGAACTGCGGCGGCAGAATGACCAGGTGCTGCAGGCGATCAGTCACTGGCATGATCGCTGTTTTGGATTCGCCTATGTCAGTGTCCGCCATGTGGAAGCCGGGCTGGCGGAGATCGACCGCTGCATCGCACATGGTCCGTTGGTTGGCATCAAGCTGTGGATTGCGGGTCGTTGTGCTGAACCGCAGATTGATTCGCTGATTACGCGCTGCGCGGAACTCAATGCTGTTGTATTTCAGCACACCTGGTCGAAGATCACAGGCAATGAACCTGGCGAATCAACGCCCGAGGATCTGGTGGCGCTGGCGCGGCGGCATCCCGAAGTGCCCCTGATCTGCGGGCATACCGGCGGCGACTGGGAGCGTGGAATTCGTGCTGTACGGTGCTGCCCGAACATCCTGGTCGACACGGCCGGTTCGGATCCGACGGCCGGGTTTGTGGAAATGGCAGTTCGCGAACTTGGGCCGGAGCGGATCCTGTTTGGCAGCGATGCCGGCGGGCGAAGTTTTGCCTCACAGCTGGCCAAAGTCCAGGAAGCGCTGATACCTGAGGCTGCCCGACGGCTGATTCTGAGCGGGAACCTCCGGCGGCTGCTGACACCCATTCTGGAATCCCGAGGAGTGCGTTTCTGAGAACCACGGGCGAGGTTATTGACAGCAACATTTATCTGTCACGCTGGCCCTGTCGTCGGCTGCCGTCTGACGAGACGCCGCGGCTTGTCGAGCAGTTGCAGCGCCACGGGGTGGTGAGCGCCTGGGCCGGCAGTTTCGACGCGCTGCTGCACAAGGATTGTGCCGGAGTCAACCAGCGTACTGCTGACGAATGTGTTCGCTGGGGAGCCGGCATTCTGCAGCCCGTTGCCTGTGTGAACCCCGTATTTCCGGACTGGATCGACGATCTGCGTCGCTGCGTCGAAGACCACGGCATGCGGATCGTCCGTCTCCATCCGAACTACCACGGTTATGACCTGCAGCATGCCGGATTCCTCGATCTGCTGGACAAGGCCGATGATCGATCGCTGACCCTGCAGATCGCAGTTCGCATGGAAGATCCAAGAACTCAGCATCCGCTGCTGCGAGTACC
>SYLK01000017.1 GCA_005809115.1 Planctomyces sp.
GATGCACGAAGTTCATGCAGATGCGAGCTTCTCGCTGAAATCCGGCGACCGCACGAGCATCTTCGGCCCAGCGTTCACGCAGCAGTTTCAGGGCCACGATCCGATTATCATCGACTGTGGCGGCGCGAAACACCCGAGCAAAGCTGCCTGAGGCGTTTCGATACAGCAGCTTGTATCGCCCCAGCACAAGACCTTCGGTTTCACCCTTCTGAATCCGGCCAGTCTGAAGGGGCGTGAGCAGCTGGCGGCGTTCCAGCAGCTCGAGCGCTTCGCGCACACCTTCACACCCCGCAACCTCGGCTTCCACCTGCAGCCAGTCGGCAGGTGAGATCAGGCGGGAAGTTCGCAGAAATGCCTTCAGTCCGTCTTTCGTTTTTATCGGCGGCATGGCCGGTGAATACAATCGCTTGTTTGTTGGCAGGCGGCTTTCTGCGACTGCTGCAGAATTAATCATGACGGGGGCCAGCTGGTCTTGAATTGCTCAGAAGATGAGTTTCGGGGACATCAGTCCTGCCCCTGAGCAATTACGATTCCAGTCTTCAGTCCGCTGACCCGAATCTCTGAGAATTTCCCTTGCTGTCGATTCCTCCCATCTTGGTCTTGCCCACTGCATGTTGAAAGGAAATTCGCCGAAAACGCGGCAACTTGCAACAGCGATGCCCGGGGATCTGCGAATGGGACAATCAACGAGGTAACCCCACCACGTTGCCTGAAACGCGTCACCAGCCATCTCGATTCACTGGAGTCGGGTCCGGTCGACATCAGTCACCACTGCCTGGGCCTCGTTTGAGAAATCGTACCACCTTAAAATCCCCGATCCTCTTTTTCAGGCCGTGTTTCCGTCATCTCCGGGAATTGCCGGCAAAAATAGTGGGTTCGCTGGAAACGTCCGTCTCAGCTTCTGCGGCTGCTGTCTGCAGAATCCCTGTCCCCGGAACATTCCCCCAATTCGTCAGCATCCCGTCCGTGAGGCTCGGGTGCTGCATCGGGATTCATCATTGGTGCCAGACAGGAGGGGCGAGGAGGAAGGTCCGTCCGCGTCATCGGGCCCGGGAAACAAGTGCGGAAAACAGGCGGAACGGGGCACAGGCAGCCCGCGAAGATTCGCCGGAATCCCGCAAGATCGGCTCACACATTGCTCAGCAGCGGCTGCGACTCGGCGGCGTCAGCGGGCAGGGGATCAGCCCTCCGTGCGTCAGCCGTCGGCGGTACCGTCAACTGGCTGACCGGTTCGCAGGGCCACCAGTCACTTACCTGAAGCAGCTCCAGAATTTGCTCCCGCAGCACTCGCATCAGGGGATCACTCGCGCGAGGCTTTTTCTGTTCCGGATCGACCATGATCGGAGCGCCCACCTGCATGCGGACGTGCCACTCCGGGCGAATCGTCACGGCGTCCGTCATGTCTTCCTCAAGCCGATGGACCGTTTCCGCAAACCGCTCCGGCGTGGCGCGACCACGGATCCCATGATCCAGATAGTCCGGCGGGTACAGCGACAGACACTGCAGATAATAGGAATCGGTGAGCTGTCGCCAACGCCGCGCGTACTCGTCGGTCGACAGGTCCCCTTTCAGCAGAGTCGGCACGATCGCCGTTCGCAGGTCCTTGACGCGGCCAATCACATCTCCGCAGCGGGGAGCCCCCAGCCACTCCTGTTCCTGTGGATGCAGGACCTTGTCAATCAGTGCCGACATCCGTTCCGACAATGATCCGGGCTGCGGCTGGCCGAGACATTCGATTTCTCGCGCTGCCAGCAGGGCCTGCCCGAGCTGAGCGATGCGTCTGCCGAGCGGCATATACTCGTGCGTCTTCCAGAAGGTTCGCTGCTCAAGCCGGGACAAGACCGGACTGAGCGTCTTTTCGGCTGGGTCCTGCAGTTCGTAGCGGATCGACACCGGGTGAATCACGACTTTCGCGGTGGGATTCTGCCGGGCCCTCTTCTTTGCCGCCATTCGCGCCACAAACGAAACGCCGTCCATGAGACTCAACAGGCGGTCGTTGGCCCGCGAAATGACGCCCTCCGGAAAAATCACGAGTGGACGGCTGGCGGATGCCACAATGCTGATGGAAGTGTCCAGAGCCTGCCGATCCAGGCCCTCGCGGTACACGCTGAACCCACCGACCCGGTTCGCAATAAAAGCTTCCAGCCAGCTCTGCTTGAAAATATGCCAGCTGGCCATGGCATGCACGTGGCACGGTGTCTCTTTGACAATCAATCCCATCAGCATCGGATCGGAAGGACGACAATGATTGGGACACAGCAGAATCCCGTGACCTTCGCGGAGCGACTGCCGCAGATGGTCCAGTCCATGCACCGTCCAGCCGGTTACGCCGTATGCGGAACGCAAAAAACGGCGCAGCAAGAACGTGCGGAACATCCATGACCAGAACTTGCCCCGGTATGGCGGTACAAACCGATAGGGCTCCTGTATGATGACATTGTGCATCCGCTGCTCTCGGACCCTGCTCACTCTGTGTGGAATTCGTCCCCGCCGCCCTGGAAACTGACCCGGCACAGCGTGCTCCGCTGCGCCATCGCCCGTTTCGAGTGTAATCCGGGATACAGGCAGTTCACGGGAAACACGGAGAATGTGCGATGCAGATGGGTCACCGGTCCATCTTCCACAGCTTAGCAGGGGCGAATCGGAAATTCCACCGATCGCGCAGAAGTGCCCTCGCCATCAGGAATTCCCGGGGCCAAATCGCAGCGTGGGAAGACGCCGCGGCACTCCGTCACTCGCGATTTCCTGAGCAGAAGAATTCAGCAGGACGAAGTCAGCAGGACGAAGTCAGCCGGACGAAGTCAGCCGGACGAAGTCAGCCGACCGAATTCAGCAGGCCGAACAAGGCAACCGGGATGTCGGTCCCTCAGAAACCAGCAGCTCCCTCAGTTTGTCCAGAGCTTTGAGCTGCAACTGCCTTACGCGTTCCTTGGAAACGCCGAGCTCGGCGGCGATCTCTCGCAGCGTCAGAACCACCTGCCCGCGGCTCAGTCCGTACCGGCTGCTCAGAATCCGCTGCTCACGGTCGTCCAGCACATTTTCGGCCCGGCTGAGCAGTTGCGCCACCAGACGTTCCGGGTCGGGAAACTCCGGCGGAGCCCCGGGGGATCCCGGCACGTCATTCAGGACGGAAGTATCCACGTACTGGACGTGATTGCGGTGCCGCTGTCGATTCTTCCAGACGCGGAAAAAGTGCCGCTGGATCGAATGCGTGGCATAGGTACTGAACCGGAATCCACGCGAATAATCGAAACGGTCGATCGCACCCAGAAGAATCAGACAGCCATCACTGCTGAACTCGTCAAAGTCCGATCCAGTGGCGGAGAATTTTCTGGCGATACTCGCCACCAGTCGCACATTCGAACTCACCAGCTGCGATCGGATACGCGCTACCAGGTCCAGCATCCGCTCGATGGTTGTCACAGCGTTCGCCACGGGGCGTGTGGCCGAAAGTCGTGTTCGGAGCTGATTGAC
>SYLK01000224.1 GCA_005809115.1 Planctomyces sp.
CTGCGCCACAAGGTGCGGCGGCTGCGTGACCGCCAGGAAATTCTGGGCGAATCCGGCCTGCGAACTGCCAAACGTCCCGACTTTACCCGTGCTCCAGGACTGAGTCCCGAGCCATTCACAGGTATCATACCCGTCCTGCAGTGTGCCTCCGGCCAGTGTCTCCGCCGCCAGCGCGCGATACCCCACCCATGTGCCCTCCGACAGGAAAGCCCCGCGATAATTCACCATCGCCACCACGAAACCGGCTGCGGCCAGACGAGCGGCTGCCCGGCGAGTTCCCTCGCCACGCAGATCAGCGTATCGCTGTTCAAACAGCACAGGCCACGGCCCCGCACCCGGAGGAAAATACAGATATGCCGACAGACGAGTCCCGTCACGCTGCGGAATCATCTGGTGCTGTTCAGTCACAGGAGACAGGTCGATTTCAGCCTCAGCCGCCTCGGCCGGAGCGTGCCACGGGCCGCACCACAGACCGAACATCAGACACACCGGCAGAAACTGGCGCATGAGTCGAACCTTAACAGCGTCGGCGGGGTCTCACTCTCCGCCGACGTTCGTCGTGCAGACACGACGTTCACCAGGCGGACCTGCTGACAGAATACCACTGGCTGATCGCTTTCTTCAAACCACTTTCCGCCGCGGCGTTCCGCCGCGGCGTTCCGCGGCGGCCAGCGTTCCGCCGCAAGTCCTGTTATCGGTCACTTGGGGGACAACCGGCGTTGTACCATCCGGCAGCGGGCATTATAACGCGGTCAGCGGTGGCGTTTTCTCGGCAGGATCGATCGCATTCCGCGGCTTCCCGTAACAGCCGCAGGCGATTCGGCCGCTCTGTTTTCCCGATAAAGCTGATTCATGCTGCAGGTCAAACTCCCGGACGGAACCATTCTGGAACAGCTGGACAACGCCACGGCCCTGGACGTGGCCGGCAGTATCGGCGAGCGTCTGGCCAGAGCCACAGTCGCGGCCAGCATCCACGGCAGCATCGTCGACGCGATGCGGCCATTGTGTGAGCTGACGGATGATCGTCCGATACCGCTGAAACTCGTGACCGAAAAGGATCCCGACGCACTGGGTGTCCTGCGACACAGCTGCGCTCACGTCATGGCACGCGCGGTGATGCGTCTCTATCCCGGAGTTGGTCTCGCCTTTGGCCCCACTCTGGGGACCGGTTTCTATTATGACTTTGACCTGCAGACGCCGATCAGTGAGGATGACTTCCCGCGCATCGAGGCGGAAATGCAGAAGATCATCGATGCCGCCGAGCCGTTCGAACGTTTTTCGCTGCCGCGGGCTGCAGCCATTCAGTTCTGTGCGGATCTGAACCAGGAACTGAAGGTCGAACACATCTCCGCCGGTCTGGCCGACCATGAAGCGCTCAGCTTTTACCGCCAGGGAGAGTTCGTGGATCTCTGTCGCGGGCCGCATATCCCGCATGCCGGCCGTATTCGGGCCTTTCGGATTCTCAGCGTCGCCGGAGCTTACTGGAAAGGCAACGCAGCGGGTCGTCGACTGCAGCGACTGTATGGTACCGCCTGGTTCGACCGCCGCGAGATGAACGCCTGGCTGGAACAGATCGAGGAGGCCCGGAAACGCGATCATCGCGTGCTCGGTCGCAGGCTCGGACTGTTCTCGATCAGCACGGATGTCGGACAGGGACTGTGCCTCTGGCTGCCCAAAGGAGCGGCAATTCGCGCAACACTCGAAGAATTCATCAAGGCAGAACTGCTCAAACGCGGCTACCAGCCCGTGTATTCACCGCACATCGGTCGAGTCGAACTGTACGAAACCAGTGGCCATTTCCCATATTACCGCGATTCACAGTTCTCGCCGATTTTCGGACATCCGGCCGGACAACTGATCGACCACTGGATCCGCAGCCTCGATCCACAGGACAGTCAACTGCCCCCGTTTTCTCCCGACGCCGAACAGACGCTGCTGCAGGCTGCCCGCCTGCTGGGTTTCGAGACGGACGCGTTTCCCGCGTCCGGCACCGCGGACCAGAAAACAGAGATCCTGCGCCGCTGGGAGAAACAGCAGGAACGATTCCTCCTGAAACCCATGAACTGTCCGCACCACGTGCAGATCTACAAATCCGTGCCGCGCAGCTACCGCGATCTCCCGGTGCGACTGGCAGAATTCGGTACGGTCTACCGACACGAGCAGTCCGGTGAATTGAATGGCATGCTGCGGGTGCGCGGTCTGACTCAGGACGATGCACACCTGTTCTGCACGGCGGAACAGGTGGAGCAGGAATTCACGCAGACCCTGGATCTGGTGCGGTTTGTGCTGCAGTCGGTCGGACTGGAAGACTACCGGGTGCAGCTGTCAACCCGCGACCCGGCGTCGGACAAGTATGTCGGCAGTCCGGAACTCTGGGAAACCGCCCAGAATACGCTCCGCCGCGTCCTGCAGGAACAGGGGTTGTCGTATGTGGAAATGCCTGGTGAGGCGGCGTTCTATGGTCCCAAGACGGACTTCATGGTCCGCGACTGCCTGGGCCGCGAATGGCAGCTCGGCACCGTGCAGCTGGACTACAACCTGCCGGAGCGGTTTCAGCTGGAATACACAGGCGCCGACAACAAACCGCATCGCCCGGTCATGATTCATCGCGCGCCGTTCGGCTCCATGGAACGTTTCGTGGGGATGCTGATCGAACATTTCGCCGGAGCCTTTCCCTTCTGGCTGGCTCCGGAACAGATTCGCGTTCTGCCGCTGAGCGAAAAGACGGATGCTTATGCCGGACGCGTGGCAGAACAACTGCGCGCAGCCGGATTTCGCGTCTCCTGCGATCTGCAGAGCGCTCGTGTCCAGGCGAAAATCCGCGACGCGCAGCTGGAGCTGGTTCCCTATATGCTGGTCTGCGGCCCAAAGGCAGCGGAACCGAACTCCGTGTCGGTCCGCTGTCGGCTTGACGGTGACCTTGGCGTGATGTCCCTCGAAGATGCGATCAGACGGTTCACGCTGGAACGTGATGGCCGCACGATCCGTCAGCTCCCGAAATCCTCCTTCAGCGGCATGCAGACCGAGAGCGGAGAACACAATGCCTACTGACCCGGACAGCTGGCTGGGCCGGGATCTTTTTCTCAGGCACAATCGACCAGCAACCCGCATGTACCGGAATTTCCTGGGCATGCTGCTGGCCTCAGTCGCATTGGTATCGGGAGCACTGACATTGACGCCTGTGCCGGCAGATGAGGGAATGTGGCTGTTCAACGACCTGCCCAGAGGCCTGCTGCGGGATCGTTATCGGTTTGAACCGGATGACGTGTGGGCCGAACACCTGATGAAGTCGTGTGTCCGTTTCAATGTGGGGGGTTCCGCGTCATTCGTCTCCGGCAGCGGTCTGGTCCTGACTAATCACCACGTCGGCTCCGATACCCTGTTCAAGCTGTCAACTCCCGCACGAAATCTCCTGGCCGATGGATTTCTGGCAGAAACCCGGGAACAGGAACTGAAAGCACCCGATCTCGAACTGAATCAGCTGGTCGGAATTCGCGATGTGACCAGTCAGGTCAGCCAGGTGGTGACGTCAGACATGACGCCCGAACAGGCCGTGGCGGCCAGACGCGCCGTCGTTGCCGGTATCGAAAAGTCTGCCCTTGATGAAACCGGACTCCGCAGCAACGTCATCACGCTCTACGGGGGCGCAAAATATCATCTCTACCAGTACAAAAAATACACCGACGTGCGTCTGGTCTGGGCTCCGGAAACGTCCATCGCGTTTTTCGGAGGCGATGCTGACAACTTTGAGTACCCGCGTTTCTGCCTTGATGCCTGCCTGTTTCGGGTTTATGAAGACGGCCAGCCGGCCCGAACCCCTCACTTTCTGAAATGGTCAGCCGAGGGACCGGCGGATGGCGAACTTGTTTTCGTCGCCGGCAATCCCGGACGTACCAGCCGCATCTTCACAGTCGCTGCGCTGAAATTTCAGCGGGACTCGCGGCTGCCCTATCAACTGGAACTGCTGCGTCGTCAGGAGATTCTGCTGCAGCAGTACGGACTTCGCAGTGTCGAAAACGCACGACGCGCGCGGGATGATCTGTTCGGGGTGCAGAATTCCCGCAAAGCCAGACTCGGAATGCTCGCCGGACTTCAGGATCCGGCGCTGTGGGTACGCCGCGAAAAGGAAGAAACGGAACTTCTGGATGCCGTCAGCCAGAACCCCGCACTCCGTGACGCAGCCGCAGCATGGCAGAAAATCACGGCCACAACCCGGCGTCGCCAGGAAATCCAGGGAAAAGGAATCCACCTTGGTTCTCAGTTGTTTTCCATCGCAATGACACTGGTTCAGATCGCCGAGGAAGATCAGAAGCCGCCGGAACAACGGCTGCCGGAATTTTCCGAAGCCAGCCGCGAATCACTCCTGCAGCAACTCTACTCCGATGCCCCGATCTACCGCGATCTCGATCAGGTTCTGCTGGCCGATTCCATCTCGCGGACCCTCGAAGCTCGCGGCTTTGACGACGCACTCTGCCAGAAAATTCTCGCCGGACAGTCTCGCGACGAACGTGCTGCCCAGCTCATCGCCGGTTCGAAACTCGACCACGTCGATACTCGCCGAACCGTCGCCGCCGGGGGCGATGCGGCTCTCGCCGACAGCACAGATCCACTGCTCCAGCTCGCTCGGCTCGTCAGCCCGGAAGTGCGTCGATTCCGCAAGATCACCGATGAACTGGATGAACTGGAACGGCAGGCCTATGCCAGGATCGCCGAAGCATTGTTCGCCACTCGCGGAACATCAACCTACCCCGACGCCACATTTACATTGAGACTGGCATTCGGCCCCGTCAGGGGTTATCGGCAGAATGACCAGAACCTCCCGGCCTGGACGACCGTTGGCGGCGCGTTTGCCCACGCCGAACAACACGCCGGGCAGGCCGATTATGCTCTGCCGGACTCCTGGCAGCGCGCCAAAGCACGACTGGACTTCGCCACGCCGTTCAATTTCGTGTCCACAGCAGATATCATCGGGGGAAACTCCGGCAGCCCCGTCGTCAATCGAAGTCTGGAACTGGTCGGACTGATTTTCGATGGCAATCTGCAGTCACTGTCCGCCGATTTCGTTTACTCTGAGAAGCAAAGCCGTTCCGTTTCCGTCCATGCCGGCGCCATCAGACAGGCCCTGCAGATCATCTACGGAGCTGAGCACATCGTGAGGGAACTCGGTCACTGATCAGGCCGCCCCGCCCCTTCAGACCGGCCGGATTTTGCGCGCCCAGGCAACGCGACAACACAGCCATCTCGATGGAATGGGTGTGTACGACCGTAGATCATCTGAATCCAGCGCTGCGTTGCCAGCGGTGGCTGGCAACGGGTTCAGTGCTGGCGGAGTCCCGCTCGGTTGAGTCGATTTTTTTCGATCACGCGTTGCCAGTGGGTGATTCTGCTTGACTCCGGCAAATTTCTGTTTTTAGGATAACTTGTGCAATTTGGGGGAGTGCGGCAGATGGATCTGTCGGGTAGACTTTCCGTGTGGCGGCAGGCAAGCTGGATGAATGTTGGCTTTGCGGTCGACGGTGCACGGAACTGAACCAAGTCCGCGGGTGCGGTGCGCCGATCAGAAGACTGCGTGTGAATTCGGCCAGCTGTTTCGTGGCGCAGGTCTGTGGGATCTGGTGGGTTATAGCGTTCTTTCCGACGTTTCAGCACTGGCAGGCTGACGCGGCAGCGGTTGCGGAGTCGAATGATGAATCGAACTGGCAAGGTATGTCTGTTCCTGACACTCGTCTGCATGGTGGCGGGGTTTTATCTTGCTGCGCGACTCGGAAACTATGCCAACAGCTGGTCGGTAAAGCTGAGGGACGCGCGAGTCGCGGGCGAGAAAGCCGTGGCAGCGGGTGAGACGGCGGCGCTGGATCTGAAGGTGGCGCAGGCAGAGCTGGCTCGCACAAAACTCGGCTGGGGTTATGAATGGACGTTTCCTCCGAACGGCAATGTGGGGGAGATTCAGATTAAGGGAACCAGTCTGCTTGTCACGGGGCTGGGCAGGGCCAACGGTCTGGTGGAACGGCGTGTCGACGTGGACGGTCAGCCCCAGATTGTGGCTCCGACAGTGCATGTGTTTGCCCTGAACGGTCAGGGCGGTTCAGCGTATATTGGCGAATTCATGGCCGATCCGCAGCAGCTGGGCGACACAAATGCCACGCTGGTGCCGACCTGGTTTGTCACGACGGCTGAGCTGGGGACCTGGAATTTTGCGCAGGGCGTGCGAATGCGATCCCAGGTACCTGCCGCGGAACGTGCCGCGGTGGAGGGGCTGAATCAGGCCCTGCGGCGTACGACCGAGCTGTTCGAAGAAACGCAGGCGAACATCAAGGAGCAGCAGGACCTGATCACGGCCGCGCAACTGCAGTTGCAGACGCGGCGCGGCGAGCTGCTGGGGAACCCGGCCCTGGCGCCGATCGAGGACCGCCCCGAGCACACAGCCGGGCTGGTACAGGCTCTGGAGAACCTGGAAGAGACTCGCAATGCGGCTCAGCTGAAGATTGATCAGCTGCGGCGATCCATCCTGTCGGAGACGGCCAGCCGGGGTTCGCTGTTCGACGAAGTCAAAGCACTCGTCGAAAAGTTCCCGTCACCGAAATCCGTCGCCATCCAGAGCCCGTAACGGAACAGTGGCGCTGCGTTGGCAGCGCCACACAATGCAGCGTCGCTTCAGGTGAAACTTCGGCTGAGCGGCGAAAACTTCGCTCTTCGCATCGTGGCGGCTCGGCCGTCGAGCATGGCCGTGCCGGTACGAAGGCAGACGACCAGCCCGAGTGAGGTGGCCCTCCGGACTGCGACGAGAGCACACACTCCTGCGTCGACGGGCTCCCGGCTCAGCCTCGGCGAGGCGTCAACCAACGCCGTCGAACTTTCTGTCCGAGTCCAACTCCGCGGAGCGGCTGTGTCCCGCAGGCACAAGTAGGCGCTCTGTCAGGCGGAAAAGCCAGAGTCCGGGAGCTGAGCGGTTTGCCGTGACAGGAGGAGTTTCCTGGTGCGGCGAGCCGCGACATGCTCCGGAAAGTGCCAGCCCGTTCGAAACCCGCAGATTGGAGCGATCGGAAATCTTCTGGACCGTCAGCACACCCTCTTGATCAATCCAGGACAGTCCCTGAAGACTGCGAATACCGTCCAGAGTGTGCCCCGAAGCCACTCAGTTGTGATCCCGCCGTGACGAGCCCTATAACAACAAAATCCCGGTGATGAAGGTCAGTCAATCAAGCGGCCTGCCCTTCTTTTGACTGTTTTCCGATCGTGGCCTCGGCGGCTTTGGCGAGGGTTTCAAGCAGCGTTTCTCGGCGAAGTTGTTTTTTGGTC
>SYLK01000225.1 GCA_005809115.1 Planctomyces sp.
GGGACCGAGCAGAAAACAGTCTCCGGCTGGCGCTGCGGGCCGTCGACGAAATGCTGACAGAAGTGGGTGAGCGTCAGCTGGCGACGGAGCCGAGAATGGAAATTATTCGACGCAATCTGCTCAGCAGAGCCCTGAACCTGCACCGGGAGTTTCTGAACCAGAACCGGACCGACACACGCGTGCGTTTCGAAACGGCGGCGTCATATCGCCGCCTGGCAGATATCTATCGGCTGCTGGAGCAGCAGCAGCAGGCGCTGGATGCCTACGCCGATGCGATCAGACTGCTGGAAGAACCGGATTCCGGTCGTCCGGAAAGCCAGTCGCGGGACGTCCGGCTGCAGCTGGCCGACTGTTACAACTTTCGGGGTGAGGTTCTTCGCGCAGCGACACGGCACGCCGAAGCCGAGATGTCGTACACTCGGGCGCAGCTGCTGCTGGATCAGCTGGTCGCTCAGTTTCCCGACATGCCGGACTATGCCGAGGACCAGGCTCGCACGCTGTATAATCAGGGCCTGCTGTATCAGGAGACACAGCGACCGGCTCAGGCAGAACAGGCGCTGCGGAATGCCGTGCAGGTTCTGCGGGATCTGGTTCGCCAGGATGCCGCAGAGCCGACACATCGCCAGCATCTGGCTCGGGCACTCCTGAATCTCGGCACCGTGATCCGCAACTCCGAACGGGCGAGCGAAGCTGAAAACGCCTGCCACGAGGCCATCGACCTGCTCACACCGTTGTCCAGGGAGTTTCCGGATGTACCGGACTACCACCATGAACTCGGCGTCTGCTGCAACAACCTGGGCAATTTGTGCGCACAGTCCGGCCGGCTGACGGAAGCGCTGACGGCACATGATCGATCGCGCCGCCAGTTTCTGTCGCTTGTCACCAGTTTTCCCAGAATCCTGGTGTATCAGCAGGAGCTGGCCAACACCCTGAACAGCATCGGAAACGTCCATGCCGACCGCAACGACCTGAACGCGGCTCGACGGTCATGGCAGGAAGCAGAACGGATTCTGCGGACGCTGGTGAACGATAAGGGCGACATTCTGGCATATCATGCGGATCTGGCGATGGTGCTGGGAAATCTCGGACTGGCCTGCCATGCGGATTCGGATCTCAGCGGAGCACGCCAGTATCTTGAGCAGGCTGCCGACCACCTGCGTCAGTGTTCGGCGGCCGGAATGCAGAACCCCTTTCTGGAGCAGATGCTGCGTGACAGATATCAGAATCTGGCCGAGGTACTGGTTGGCGCGGGGGACCATGCCGCTGCCGCCGACGCGGCGGACAACCTGGCTGCCATCAAACCGGAATCCGCGGTCAGCGCCTATTATGCCGCCTGCTTTCTGGCTCGTTGTGCCGATTTGCCGCTGAGGGATGCGGAATCCGGGCCGAGTCCGAGTCCGGCGGATGAACTCGCCGCCGCCTATCGGAATCGGTCCGTGGCGCTGCTGCAGCTGGCCATCAACAGAGGATTTCGGGACGCCGCGCAGCTCGAACGGGACTGCGGCGAAAGACTGCGGAGTATCGCGACCCGTCCGGAGCTGCTGGAACTGCTGGAGCTGCTCCGGCGCCAACCCGCAACCACCGGACAGCCACAGGCAGCCCGTTTTCCCTGCCGCGGGTGGGGTTCCGGCCGGCTGGCGGAATTCCGGCCGCGGGCGGGACCGAACCGGCTGCCGGGACCGAGCGGGGTTCACGGAGCGGCATGGCGGCGGGAGAGCTGATTTCGATTCTGGAGAAAACGCTGTTCCGTGCGAGACCGGGCGTTCGATATCTAAGCAGCACAACAGGCGATGTCCTGGCAGCTCTGTGCGCGGACGGAACCGATCAATGAAACAGCTGCTGTCGTATGTCCTGGCGGGGCTGTTCCTGTGGGCGCCGGAATTTGCGATTGCCCAGGGAACAACGCGGCCCCGCGTGCGCAACAGCAACGTGGGCTACATCGACTCGGCGATTCCGGGATCCAGCGTGCGGATTCGCATGGACGCCGCCTTCAACAATGTGACTCCCACGCGGAGCGAGTTCTTCTGGGCACCTGGTGGTCTGCTGGGACGCGGCCCCCGTGTTCCCGAGCGCTCGGTGGATTATCAGGATCTCTCCGCCACAGTCGAACACGCATTTCTTCCGGAAACCTCAGTGTTTCTGGGTGTCCCGGTGCGTTTTCTGGATCCGGAACGAAACTCCTCCACGGCGGGGATGTCGGATCTGAATGCCGGATTCCGACACGCGCTGATCTGCGACGAGGATCTCGTCACCACCCTGCAGCTGCGGACATATGTTCCGACAGGAGACGTGCACCGGGGGCTGGGGACGGGGCACGCCAATCTGGAACCAGGACTGCTGGTGTACCGATCTCTGGGCCATGGCTGGGCGGCGGAAGCGGAACTGCGGGACTGGATTCCGCTGGAGAGTACCGACTTCTCCGGCAATGTCATCCGCTACGGGCTGGGAGTTCACTACGACCGCATCGGTACGCCGGACTGGCAGATTGTGCCGGTCACGGAAGTCGTCGGCTGGACC
>SYLK01000226.1 GCA_005809115.1 Planctomyces sp.
ACGCAGTCCGTCAGCGGAATCTGTCGTTTTCTCCTCCAGGAAGCCTCTCCCAACTGCCGCCTGTATGTCACTCCGGTCAACACCGATCCGTCAGCTCCGGCGGTCCAGCTCTCGGAACCTCCCCAGTTCATTCAGGACGTTTCCCGCCAGCTGGGGCTGTTCTATACCACCGGATTTCAGGAGGACCACAAGGCGCGTTCGAACCAGATCTTTGCCGACGATGAGTTCCTGAAGCAGGCCGGGTACGTGCTGGAGGAGCGACTGGCACTGTTCGAATACGCCGTGGAAAATTATGACGATGGCCTGCTGTTCTTTTATTTCTCCAGCAGCGACCTCCAGTCACACATGTTCTGGTGGGACTCTGACAAACCCCACCCGAGTCGCACTGCGCCGGAGGCGCAGAAGTATTTTGGACACATCCACAGTCTCTACCGCCGCCTCGATGCGATCATCGGCGATATCCACGACCGTTACGGCAGCCGGGCGACCATTTATGTCATGAGCGACCACGGATTCGCCAACTTCGGCCGACAGTTCAATCTCAATTCCTGGCTGCGCGACAACGACTACCTGGCGCCACGCGAATGTACGTCAATTATGGATGATGCGGACTGGTCCCGCACGGTCGCGTACGGGCTCGGCATCAACGGCCTGTACCTGAATCTGAAAGGCCGGGAACAGAATGGCATCGTGGAACCCGGTGAGCAGCAGGAGTCACTGCTTCGGGAACTCTCACAGCGCCTGCAGAGTGTTCGGGACGTCGATGGTGCCTCCGTGATCCGCAACGTCTACCGCGCTGACCAGGTGTACTCGGGAGACGCCACCGCACTTTCTCCCGATCTGATCGTGGGATATCGCCGCGGCTACCGCGCATCGTGGGCAACCTGTCTCGGTGGTCTGACACCGGAAATCCTGCTGGACAACGACTCGGCCTGGAGTGCCGACCACTGCTCCGACGCGCTCGAAGTCCCGGGCCTGCTGTGCTGCAATCGCCCGATCCGTGCAGCCGACCCATCACTGATCGATCTTGCTCCCTCGATTCTGGAGGATTTCGGACTGCCAACGCCACCGACGATGACGGGAAAAAGCATCTTCTCGTCGTGACTTCCCGACTCCGGCAGACGGACATCGTCAGGCCGAACAGTTGCCGTCGGTCTTGACAACTGGGCTGACGGTGGGCATGCTGTCAGGTGACAGCCCGCCAGCAAACGAACGCGGGGAACCTGGTGGGAATTCCCGGCTGGAGGACGGGTGTCTCGGGATCATGATGCAATTCCGCAGCCAATCCCGTTCGCAATGAAGTGAAAATATGGCTCTGGCAAATCCTGATGTCCCGGCCGATGCTGTCTCGCGGCTGAGAATCCGGCGGGATGAGGTTGTTCGTCCGCCGTCTTCTCTGTCCCGGGCGATCCGTTTTCTTGTCGTGTCGCTGTTGCTCTGTGCCGTCTGCGGAGCAGCAGTTGCCGGTGCGGTGCACCTGGGCTGGATGCCCGGTCTGGCGGCTCTGCTGGTCGTGCCGGATGCGCTCCGTTCCCGTCCCGAAGTTCGCGTGGCGGCGGTCAGCGTGGAAACGGGGCGATCGGCTGATGCGACGGTCGTTGCCACGGGCTACATCGAGTCGCGTCGCCAGGCCAGCATCGGTGCTCGAGCACCCGGCCGGATTCAGGAGATTGGTGTGGAAGAAGGCAGTCGCGTCACTCAGGATCAGCTGCTGGCCGTGCTCGAACACTCGGATCTCGATGCTGGCCTGGCCGCGGCCGCAGCCACACTGGAACGAACCAGGGCCGAACAGGCCGAACACGAAGTGCTGATCAGTCGCACCCGACGGGATCTCGACCGCTCGGAAAGACTCCGAACCACGGGTGCCATCAATGAGTCAGATTTCGACAATACCAGATTTCAATACGACGCGGCCGTGGCTCGACGCCCGATACTGCAGGCCGCCACGGCCCTGGCAGAAGCCCGCGTACGCGAAGCTGAGCAGCTCCGCGAAAACATGTTTATTCGCGCTCCCTTTGACGGGACCGTCATCTCACGCGATGCCGAAGTTGGAGAATCCATCCTCCCGGGAGGAATGGGTGAAGCCTCCGGTCGCGGTTCTGTCGTCATGATGGCAGATCTGGACCATCTGGAGGTTGACTGTGACGTGAAGGAAGACTACATCGGCCGGGTCACTGAAGAGCAGTCTGCCGAGGTGGTCGTGGATGCCGTCCCTGATCGTCGCTACCGCGGGCGCGTCCGCAAGATTATTCCCATGGGAGATCGTGCGAGAGCAACGGTCAAGGTCAAAGTGGAAATTACCGATTCTGACGGTCGGTTGTTTCCGGAGATGGGCAGTACCGTGTTCTTTCTGCCAGATGTCACCCAGGAACCTGCCGAAACCGACAGGCCGCGGATGTTCACGCCGTCTGCCGCTGTGAGCATTTCTGACGGTGAGACATTCGTCTGGATCGTGGACAGTCAGGGCAGAGCGCAGCGGCTGCGCGTCACGGCCGGAGCCACTCATGACGATCGCACAGAAATTACTGAGGGGCTGGCGGGAGGCGAAAAGGTAATCTTGTCACCGCCAGCGGAACTCCGCGAGGGGCTGCTGGTCAGAATTCCTCAATAACAGGTTTCAGGCGATCCAGAGTGGCAGATTCGGAAACGACTGCTGAAGACCAGGCCGCCGGAGGTTCCACTCGATTCGAACCTCAGCGCGTCTCAGCAATCCGGACCCGGTCAGTATGTCAGGCGGCGCGACACCGGGCGGCTCGACCGTCGGGCGGCCCGACCATCGGAATCGACAATCAGGGAAGCAGGAGAGAATGGTGACGAATGTGATGTCGAACGGCCACCCGGTGGTCGAGGTCAGGAATGTCTACAAGGAATTCCGACGGGCGGAAATGACAATCCCGGTGCTCAG
>SYLK01000227.1 GCA_005809115.1 Planctomyces sp.
CGGATCATCAGCGGCTGATGACGCTCCTCGAACGGACCGCAGGGTTCCGGCGCCGACTCGCCAGCACAACGTTGTTTCTGGGCGGTCGTAAATCCTGACCTGACACCACTGCCCGCCCGCGGACCGGCGTCAGCGGCCGCGGCTGGGCGATTCCTGGTTCAATCCGGCCAGTCACCACTATGAGCTGTCCCGCACCCGATGACTCCCGCGCAGGCGATGGCACGCCCATGGCAGGCAGCGCTCCCGAAACCCACCCGAGACGACGGAAAAGGCGACTGGCCGCCAGTCACCAGCGAAGCTGGCTGTGGGGCCGCCATGCCGTGACTGCAACCCTTGCCGCCCGCCGCTGGCCGGTGACTGAGCTGCTGTGCAGCGAAAAACTCTCCGTCGCTGAATTGACGGAACTGCGGCAACTGGCGGCTGCGGCCGAAGTGCAGCCTCAGCCTGTCTCTGACGAACGGATGACGCAGCTGTGTGGCAGTCATGAGCACCAGGGGCTGCTGGCGCTGATGGCCGAGTTCCCCTGCGGTCAGATCGCCGATCTGCGGCGAATGTGCCAGACCCGACTGTCTGTGAACCGGTCGCTGAATCCGACTGCCAGCCTGCCCCTGGTGGTCATCTGCGATCGGATTCAGGATCCCCACAACCTGGGTGCCATTCTGCGGTGCTGTGAAGGTGCGGGGGCTGACGCCGTACTGCTCGGAATCCGCGATCAGGCCGGCGTGACTCCCCATGTGGCTCGCGCCTCTGCCGGGGCTGTCAATTACCTTAATCTGTATCGTCTGGAAGATCTGCCGGCCGCCGCAGCCGAATTGAAGTCCGCCGGGATCAGACTGGTCGCAGCATCTGAGAAATCCGCGGATTCGTTGTGGGACTGCGATCTGAGCGGCCCCGTGGGTGTCGTGATTGGCAGTGAGACGAGCGGTATTCGCCCGGAACTGCTCGATCAGTGCGACGTGAAACTCCGGATTCCCATGTTCGGACGAACCACGTCGCTGAATGCCGCGGTGGCTGCAGGGATCGCGATCTACGAGATACGACGGCAACAGCGACAAGGCGGATAACTCCCGAAATCAGATTCAGAACCCCTGACAAAACCTGCGTGAGCCGCGACGTTTGGGGTGACGTTTCAGGCAAGGAGCGCGGAGAAGGCGGGACATCCCGTCGCTGACGAGCGACGCGGCCTGAGACGTCACCCCAAACGTCCCGCAGGGTTGCTTCGAAAGCGGCCGATCTGCGGCGTCATCACTTATCAACCGCAGCGCCTCTGCGACGCTGCAACGCCTGCCCGGCGGCCTGAGTGGCGTGATGCAGCCGGGACTTCACCGTACCCAGCGGAAGGTTCAGTGCCGCTGCAATCTCGGGTTGTGTCATGTCGTCCACGAATCGCATCAGGAGGATTTCCCGGTGTTGCGGGGAAAGCGAACTCAGCCACGCGGACAATTCGTCGTCCCCTTCCGCCCGGGACTGCTGCGGCGGCGATTCGCTGACGTCCGGAACCTGCTCGGATCCGGCCAGACGCCGACGGCGTTGACTGGCTGCCAGTGCCAGGTGACGAATCGCCGGGTACAGAAAAGTGGTCATCGCACAGGTCAGTTCGAATCCCGGGAATTTCCGGACCAGATACGCAAAAGTTTCCTGCAGCACGTCCTGGGCGTCGTCGTGATGGCCGGTAAACCGCCATGCCAGACGCATTCCCCAGTCGCGGTGGCGTTCGTACAGGACTCGAAAGGCTTCGTCGTCGCCCTGATTGATGGCGGCCACAAGTTGCTGATCCGACCGGTCATCGGGTGAATTCCTGGACCGGTCCGTAAGCATGCGAATTTCCGACAGATTGTCTGATCAGTTCATGCCGGGGGGGCTGATCGGTCCCGGGGCCGACAGCTGCCGATTCACCGGCATCCGATGCAGCCAGAGGTACGGCGCCGCGGAGGAACAGGCGGCGCTCGCAGCATGTGACGAGACTTTCCGTCAGAAAGTTTCAGGAATTTTTGAACCATTCACCTGGATCAGGCGCTTCATCGGAGGCAAAGCCCCGTGACACAATCCGTTGAATGCTTCGATGCGACTGATTGTGTTTCGGGGCCTGAGGGGATAACAACTATGCGTTTAGATTCCGAAAAGTCGCCATCGAGCGACCTTCCCGACAACCTGCCCGACGATGTCGTGGCGTCGCTGAAGGCACGCTATGGACACGGGCCGGTCGCGTCGCCAGCCACGAATCAGGCGGTGCTGGCGGATGCCGCGAGACACCTGAAAGCAGCGTGTCGGCCCCGGCGAACCCGGTCGTGGCAGTGGGTCCGGGCAGGGCTGCCTCTGGCGACAGCGGCCGGATTCCTGCTGCTGCTGATCCGCTCGACGAATGATCCGCCACAGCCAGAGGTTGCGGAGACGGTCTTTCTCGGGAATTCGCCGGAACTGACGCGGAGTCTGAGTCGCGGGGGGCCAGTCAGCTCCTCCGGAGATCGATCCCGGGATATCGACCGGGACGGGCAGATCAATATTCTTGATGCTTTCCTGCTGGCGAGACTTGTGGTGGCAGGAGACGCCGATCCCGGCAGCGGAGATCTGAACCAGGACGGCACTGTGGATCAGCAGGATATCGACCTGGTCGCCGCAGATGCCGTTCTGCTGACGATGAACTGAACAGTCGGCTGCGTGGCACAATTTTGGAATTGGATCAGTGACATCGGGGTGATTGAAATGTCCGCGACAACCAGAATGTCCTCGTCGGGATTGCCTCAGCCGCGCTGCGGCAGGATCCCGGGCTGCTGGATGGCGCTGATTCTGCTCGATGCCCTGCTCGTGGCACTGGCGTGTGCCGGTGCGTCCGATGCTGACGCTCCGGCTGACACTCTGAAGAAGACTCCAGCGGAAGCTTCTGTGGTGGAGATAAAGCCTGAGGTGACCGAGCTGGCGAGCCCTGCGGGTATTGCCGCCGATTCAGTACGGTTTGAAGCAATTGACGTTTTTCTGGACTCAGGAAATCAGCCTCTCGCTGCCTATCAGCTGGAAGTTCGGAGTGATTCGAGTGGCTTTGAGATTGTCGGTATTGAGGGCGGAGAGCATTCTGCGTTTCGTAGTCCGCCGTACTACGACCTACGGGCCATGAACAACAACCGAGTGATCCTGGCCGCCTTTCAGACCGGTGACGATCTCCCCTCCGGCCGAAGTCGAGTGGCGAGAATCCACGTGCAGCTGCTGGGCCCCGGAAATCGGACGTACCTGACGTCATTGATGGCATCAGCCGGCAGCGATGGTCAGAAAATTCCGGCGCGACTTGAGATCCTGAGATCAGAGCTGAAGAAATCGTCCCGACCAGAATGGTAGTCCCGACCCGAAAGGTCAGTCAGATGGTGCCATGTTCACGTTTTCGATGCGGCATGTGGGTGCTGTGGACGATCCTGGCAGGCTGCCTGCTGCAGTCGGGGTGCGGCCGCGGCCACGACGAGGAGAAACAGCGCGGCGTCTCGCCAGCGTCGGTCATTCTCACGGACGAAACTGACTCGTTCGCAGCATCGCCGCCCGGCCCCGCCGCGCAGGAGTCGCTCATCGGAAGCACGACCGGCGACGGCAACAGCGCGAGAGAGAGTTCCGCTCTGTACGGACTGACTCCGCAATCCGAAGGTGACGAACGGCTGCCCGGTGCTGGTGGTCTCCGGTCATTCGAGGAACCGGCAGGACAGCCGGCAGATGCGGATTCAGGTTTCCCTCTGCCGCAGATGGCAGCCACTGACGAACCTGGCCTGCCGATGCCGGCGGCATCGGCAATCGCGGGAAGCGAATCCGAATTCATCGACGAAAACCGTCAGACCGAGCCCAAGCTGAAAGACCAGGCGGCCACAACCATGCCGATCCCGACGCCGATCCCGGAACGGGCGAGTCGCCGTTCCGGGTCGGCAATCGGCGGCAGTGGCCCGATGCCGTTCCGGGAACGTGCCAGTGGCGAAGGTCGGTCCGCCTCGAACACACTCAGGAAGCCCGGTGCGTCGCTCGCCCGGCAGCAGTCCGCGGAGCAGCCGAACGCACGCGACGCCCGGCCGAACCTGTCGTTTGAACTTCAGCCGGGTGAGGAGTTGTGGGTGATTTCCCGGCCGGCGGACAGCACGCCTCGCGACCGGGCGGACAGCGGGCTCCCGGGCTGTGGTGCGCTCATGGCTGAGCTGCCCGATCAGGGAGAACGTGTTCCCGTTCCTCTGAAACACACGGCTGTTCAGGGCAGCATTGAAGGCTACATCGCGACTGTCGACGTGACCCAGCAGTTTCACAATCCGTGGGAATCGAAGATCGAGGCCGTCTATGTGTTTCCACTGCCTGAGGATGCCGCCGTCAGTGAATTCGTGATGACAGTCGGAGAACGGCGCATTCGTGGCGTCATTCGGGAACGTGAGAAGGCGGAGGCCATTTATCGCCATGCGCGTTCCCAGGGACTGGTCGCCTCATTCCTGACGCAGCAGCGCCCCAATGTCTTCACGCAGAAAGTTGCCAACCTGGAACAGGGCAGGCAGATTGATATCAGCATTCGGTATGTGCACCCGCTGCGCTACGACGTGGGCGAATACGAATTCGTGTTTCCGATGGTGGTTGGCCCGCGCTATAATCCACCGCACACTGTGAATGGCATCGGTGCCGCGGCACATGGCGCCGTCGGATCCAGTGGCCAGCAGACAGAGGTCACGTATCTCACACCTGACCAGCGCAGCGGACATGACATCTCGGTAGCCCTGGAGATCTGCACCGGAATCCGGATCGAGACTGTCACGTGTGCCAGCCATGCCGTGGAGTGTCAGGAGGTCTCCGACAGCCGGACACGTGTCGTACTGTCCGGCGGGAGCGTGATTCCGAATCGTGACTTCGTGCTGCGCTACCGCGTGGCCGGCAGCGAGATCCGCACGGCCCTGATGACGCAGCAGGACGATCATGGTCAGTACTTCAGCCTGATGGTGTATCCGCCGGCAGACATGACCCGGGTGGAACGCAGCCCCATGGAACTCGTCTTCGTGCTGGACTGTTCGGGCAGCATGCAGGGCCGACCGCTGGAACAGGCGCGGGCGGCGGTGGCCGGTGCCCTCCGCCAGCTCACTCCGCGAGACACTTTTCAGATCATCAACTTCAGCAGCAGCTCATCGCAACTGGGGTCAGCACCCGTCATCGCAGACGAACAGAATCTGAGAAAAGGACTGCAGTACCTGAATTCGCTGCACGGTTCGGGTGGCACCGAAATGCAGCTCGGACTCAACGCCGCGCTGGACTTTCCGCATGACGAGGGACGCTTTCGACTGGTCACATTTCTGACCGACGGGTTCATCGGGAATGAACAGGAAATCCTGGAAACACTGGCGCGCAAACTGGGTGCCTCCCGCATTTTCAGCTTTGGCGTCGGTGAAGCCCCCAATCGGTTCCTGCTGGACCGAATGGCCATCCTGGGACGCGGTGCCGTCAGTTACCTCAGCCTGAATGACGAAGCGGCCGACCACATCGATCATTTCTTTCGCCAGATCAGCCACCCCGCCCTGACCGACGTGGTAATCGACTTCGGCGAAATGCAGGTGACCGACGTCTATCCGACCCGACTTCCGGACCTGTTCGTGGGGCGCCCCATCGTGGTCATGGGTCGATATACCGGGAAGCCATCCGAGGTCCGGCTCAACGGACTCGTCGGAACCCGACCAGTTTCCGTGACTGTTCTGCCCGGCGCCACGCAGGACACCGGCGCGACGGAAGATGCCAGGGCAGCCAGCGTGACGCGACACCGCGGGATTGCTGCTGTCTGGGCTCGTCACAGGATCGCCGACCTGATGATGTCTGCCACACGGGCGCCTGAGCTGAGGGCACAGGTCCGCCGGCAGGTGACGGACACTGCGCTGAACTACGGCCTGATGAGCGACTTCACCGCGTTTGTGGCTGTGGACTCACTGAGTCAGACGACGGGCGCCTTCGGCACCACGGTTGTCGTCCCGGTTCCCGTCCCGGAAGGCGTCCGGTACGACACAACAGTCAGCAATTGACCGGGCGACGCGATACCGACAGAATATCACTCGGGATCATCGGACTGTAGAATGCCGGCCGGAGCGGCGGGCCGTCCCATCATCAGGGCATTGTGGCGTTTTGTCTTTTGCCTTCGGATGCTCCCGAGGCTATTGTCACGTTCGTCTGATTCGTCTCACAGCAATTCTGCGGTTCGGCGTCGCCGATTCACGCCCCCCCGGTGGCCAGGGCGATCGCATTCGGAGTCGTGTTTATGGTTCTGATCTCTGACTGGAAAAAGTCCACCTTCGATCCTCGCAAGGAACTGGAAATCGACAAGATTTTCCGGCTGTCGGTGAAGAATAAGGCGTCTGACATTCATCTGCAGGTGGGACGTTCACCGATCCTGCGGATTCGTGGTGCCCTGAAGGAACTCGATATTCCCCCAATCACGGAAAGTCAGATGATTGAGCTGACATTTCCGATGATGGATGAGCGCAACCTCGCGATCTTTCATCGCGACGGCGGCGCTGACTTTTCCAAGGTGGTCACGCTGGACAACGATCCCTGGCGATTCCGGGTGAACCTGCTCACTCAGCTTGGCAAAGTCGGCATGGTGGCTCGCCGCATTGAGCGGTACATTCCTCCGTTTGAGAAACTGTACCTGCCGCCTCTGGTGGTAAACCACTGCAGGTACGACCAGGGGATGGTGCTGCTGGCCGGTGTCACTGGTTCCGGAAAGAGCACGACGATCGCGTCGATGCTCGACTGGATCAATCGCAACATGAACAAGCACATCCTGACGATTGAGGACCCGATTGAGTTCATCTACACGTCCGACAAGTGTCTGATCAACCAGCGGGAAATCGGTCAGGATGTGATTGACTTTCACATCGCCATGAAACATGCAGTGCGAGAAGACCCGGATATCATGCTGGTC
>SYLK01000228.1 GCA_005809115.1 Planctomyces sp.
CTGAACGTCGTGACGCTGACGCTCCCGCCCCTCCGGGCTCGCCCCGAAGACCTGATTGAGCTGGTGTTCTTTTTTCTGAGCCGCTCGTCTCAGAAGGAAAAGAAACAGATCCGCCAGATCGATCCGGACGCCCTCGCAGCACTCGAGCGGCATTCCTGGCCGGGGAATATCCGGGAACTCGAAAACGTGATCGAACGAGCGGTGGTGCTGGCAGACAGCGACACCATCACGCTGACCGATCTTCCGTCTGAACTGCGTCGATCGCCAGGCAGCATCCAGCCGCCTGTGGCCGGCACGTCCGCGCGCCGCACCGTCATCGGTCACGATGTCCGTGACCCCGCGGCCGACCTGCCGACCACAAGTTCTCCGCTCAGCACAGACTGGATGGGATCGGCGGACGAGGAAAAGCTGCTGCGGGAAGTGCTGCGGGCGGCGGCCGGCAACAAGGCGCGCGCTGCCCGTCGGCTGAATCTGCCACGCAGCACCTTCTACAGCAAGTGCAAGAAATATGGCATCTCCTGACCTGCTCTCCAGCTACTGTGAAAGACGCGGACCCGGACCTTTCGAAGAACCGCTGAACACTCTTACCAATCTGGCGTTTATCCGGGCCGCCACAGAAGCCCGGAACCTGGCTGGCCGACACAGGATCCGGCCTGAGACATCAGGTTCTGATCGGCGTCGTCGACCTGAGGCCCCAGGGCGAGGATCGCCGGGAGCTGACGCAGGTCGAGGTTGCCGCCCGAAAGAATCGCCACCACCGTCCTGCCTTGAAACCTCCGGCGATAGCGGATGGCGGCGGCCAGGGTCGCGCTGCCGGCCCCCTCCGACAGATTGTGCGTGTGCTTCAGCAGGCGATACACGCCGTGACGCAGGTCATCTTCTCCGACCAGCAGCACATCATCCATCAGCGAGCGCATGATGTCCATGGTCATCTCGGCGGGAACTCGCGTGGCCAGTCCCTCGGCCCACGTGTCAGCGTTCGGCGTTGTGACCAGCGTCCCGGTCTGCCAGGTGCGGGCCACCGCCGCGGCGTTCTCAGCCTGAACACCGATCACCTGCGTTCGCGGCGACCGATGTCTGGCGACGATACAGGCCCCGCAGACGCTGCTCCCCAGCCCGATGGGAACCAGAATGACGTCGGGATCCGGGAGCCTGTCGAAGATCTCCCAGGTCATGGTTCCGACGCCGGCGATCAGCAGCGGCTCGTTGGCCGAATGCACGAAGCGGCCCCCGTGCTGCGCGACGAGTTCTTCGGTCTTCTTCTGCGATTCGTAGAAGTCGCGACCGTGTTCGATCAGCTCGGCGCCCAGCAGTCGAATGGCGCGATTCTTGTCCGGATTATTGCCCACCGGGACGACAATCGTGCAGCGGGCACCGAAATGTCGTGCGGCGAACGCCAGCGACTGACCGTGATTTCCGGTCGAGTATCCGAAGATCCCCGCGGCCCGTTCCGCCGAACTCAGGCAGCTCACCAGATTGATGCCCCCGCGTACTTTGAACGCTCCGACCGGCTGGTGATTTTCGTGTTTGATCAGGAGACGGCCGCCCATGACGGCTGACAGGCCCGGCCATTCGATGAGCGGAGTCGGAGACAGGACCGCGTGAACCCGCGGTTGGGCGGTCAGAACATCCTGCCAGGTGACGGGGAGCATTGGGGCACTCGGAAAGCACTATCACAACGAAAGCGAACTCAGAACCCCTGACAACACCTCGGTAGCCGCATTGTGTCGAGAGTGGTCGAGATGCAGGGAAGAGCGACGAGGCGACACATGTCGTCAAGGAGCGATGACACGGCAGATCGCCGGTTCACGCGGTTGTTGTCAGAGGTTCCTGTCTGATCACGGCTTTTCGGATGGTGCATTTTCCGGAAGTGCACGAATTCTGGCATTCCGGATTCGCCCGGTGGTCCTCCAGGTGGAAAAGCCCAGGGGTCGGGATTTCTCCACTTCAAACCTCACACTGATCCGACGATCTTTGGTCTCGACGTCGACGATCTGCATCTCGTTGATCCATGCCTGAATCCTCTGATCAGTCACCAGAACACGAAACCGGTACCACACGCCCTTGTCGAACTGCTGATATGTCGTGGTTTCGTTTTCCGAGGCATCCATACCATCCAGACTGGACAGTCCGCAGACGCCTCCGCCCCAGCCCCCGTTGATGAGCGAGCAGGAGGATGTTCCCACCGGGAACGTCAGACCGGCGAAAAAATCACCGCCTGCGGCGCGCTGCGCTTCGTACTGGATTTCGTAGTTGAGCACCGGCAGTTTCTTGTCCGTATGAATTCCGGAAAGGTCGGCTCCCTGGCTGATCACGACCTCGCCGTTTTCCACGAAGACTTCCCCCTGGCCACCGAAATCCGTGACTTGCCAGCCGTCGAGATTGCGACCGTTGAACAACGGCTGCCATTCATCCGCTTCCCTGGCTTTGTCGGACTGTGGTTCGGCCTCCCGCCCTGGTTCGGCGATCGCCGAGGCGCTCCACAGAGGCAGCAGCAGTGCAGCAACAAGGGCGGCAAGCGGGCGCCGCCCGCGGGCAATGAGATCAGGAAGCAGCATGAGATGAATCTCCGGCGGGCAGGATCTGGACGAACCCTCAGCGATTGTGGCATATTGTACCGCGTGTGTCGTCCGGACGAAACACTGTCAGGCCGGCAGCTTGCACGATTGCTGCCGTCACCGCAGAATCCGGCAGGTCCGTTGTGACCGTTCGAGATTTTCAGCACTGGTCGGGGGAGTCTTTCCGCAGAGTCCCCGGACGGATCATCCGCAGCAGCGGACGAAACGGCAGGGCAGCATGCACAGACAACAGATCATCGCAGCCTGTGGTCTGGTGGTGATGATTTTTCTGGCGTGGCTGATGAGTTCACAGCGGCGGAGGTTTCCGTGGCGGACCGTGTTTGCCGGGGTCGCTCTGCAGGTGGCATTTGCACTGCTGATTCTGGGTACCGCGGCTGGCCGACTGGTATTCGCCGAGACGGGTCGCTGTTTTGCGGGGTTGCTGTCTTTCGTCGACGCGGGCAGCGCGTTCGTGTTTGGCCCGAAATATACGGAGATCTACTTCGCCTTCCGGGTTCTGCCGACCATCATTTTTTTCTCGTCACTGATGTCGATCCTGTATCACTGCGGAGTCATGCAGGCCGTCGTGCGCGTGCTGGGCCGGATCATGCAGACGACGCTGGGCACGTCGGGAGCGGAAAGTCTGGCGGCAGCGGCCAATATCTTCGTCGGCCAGACGGAAGCGCCGCTGGTCGTGCTGCCGTACCTGCGGGGCATGACGCGATCAGAACTGATGGCGGTGATGGTCGGCGGATTTTCCACGATCGCCGGTGGCGTGATGGCGGCCTATGTGGGGATGGGTGTCAGCGCCGGTCATCTGCTGACGGCATCGGTGATTTCGGCGCCAGCTGGTCTGGTCATCGCCAAAGTGATGCAGCCGGAGACGGAGTCCCCGGAGACGCTCGGACGAGTGACTCACAGCCCGCCTCGTCAGACCACCAGTGTGATGGAAGCGGCGACGATGGGCGCCTCACAGGGTCTCCAGCTGGCTCTGAATGTGGCTGCCATGATCATCGCCTTTCTGAGCCTGATTGCACTGGTGGATTTTCTGCTGGCGCAGGGGTCCGTCCGACTGCAGGAAATGCTGCAGGTGCAGAGCCCGGTTGCCTGGAAGCTGTCCACGGTGTTCGGGATCGCCTTCGCACCTGTGGCCTGGCTGATGGGAATCGAGTGGCGCGAATGCGGGGCCTGCGGCCAGTTGCTGGGCCTGAAGATCGTGTTGAATGAATTCCTGGCCTATGAAATGATGGCCGACTGGAAACGGAGCGCCAGCGAAGTCTCGCCGCTGTCAGTGCGATCGGAGGCCATCATGACCTACGCCCTGTGTGGTTTTTCGAATTTTGCATCGGTCGGAGTTCAGGTGGGCGGCATTGGAGGTCTGGTGCCGGAGCGACGTGCTGACGTGGCTCGGCTGGGGCTGCGGGCGATGCTGGGGGGGACGCTGGCCTGCTGCATGACGGCGTGTATCGCCGGGATCATCATCGGAGACGGCCGGACTCCCTGATGCAGCAGCATCGGCCTCGGCATCAGTCCGCCCTCGGCCGGTCCCGCTCGCGCGGCGGACCGCCGGGCGGCGGACCGCCGGGCGGCGAACCGCCGGGCGGCGAACCGCCGGGCGGC
>SYLK01000229.1 GCA_005809115.1 Planctomyces sp.
GTCTGGTCGTCACTACATCATGTTTCAAACCGACGCCAAACGACTTACGAAAACAGCACGCCGAAAAGACTGGGAAAAATTTTCGCCGCCGGCAATTTTCTTCCCAGTTGGGGAAGTTGGGCTGAGTCGCACGAACGATCCGGTCCAGCTGTTTCTCGGTGGCCCGCAGCAGCACTTCTTGTTTTCGCGCCCGTTCGTCGGCAAGCAGCGGATTGCGGCAGAGCACGAGCCGTTCGCCGGGGAATTCGTCTTCGGCCGTGATCTCGGCAAGGTCCGTCTCGTCGAACAGTGACTGGTTCGCGCAGCCGGCGCTCACGAGTCGTTTGATACCGTCGCTGCGGAGAGCGGAAATCCAGTCCAGTCGTTCGATGCCGCGCAGGTCCGCGTTGATCCGCGCTGAGGTAATCATGCCGCGATCGCCAACAAACACAACGCGCTGGATGCCGAACCGCTGCCGCATGCGCTGTACGAGATCGGTGAACGTGGCCGGGTCGGCCGTGTTACCGGAAAACACTTCCACGCTGACTGGCCGACCGTCGCAGTCGCACAACAAGCCATAGACGATCTGTGGCCGGTCGCGGCGATGATCGCGGCTGCAGGCTTGCTGAATGAGACTCGACTTGCGGCCTGTCCAGGAGCTTGAAGACACATCAAACAATAACAGCGTGCCCTCAGCCAGATGATTCGTCGCCAGTTTGTTTTCGATGCGTTTCATGCTTGACCATGCCATCCTCGCGAAAGGTTCGGCGCAGCAGGACGGACTGATACACACGACCCTTGTACGTCCGGGTGACGGTTTCGATATGGACCCGGCGAGGCGTTGGCTGGTTCATGCGGCCTTGAAATCAGATTGCCGCCGCCACGCCTGGCCCTGATTTCAAAGCTTCTGGCTACAATCTCAAAAATGAAAGAGGACTTGGCCTGTCACACGCCGACTCACTCGCGATTTTCACTGTTTCAAGTTCGGGTTAAAACAGCTCCTGCAGTGGTTTGTGTCCATCAATGAGGTACTGCGGCCGACCGGCGAGATCGTGCAGTTTCGTTTCGGGATCGATGCCAATGAAACGGTGCAGACTGGCGTGGACTTCGCCGAAGTGGACGGGACGACTGGCAATTTCAGCACCCAGCCGGTCTGTTGAGCCGATCACCTGCCCGGTGCGGAAACCGCCTCCGGCGATCACCCCCCCACCGACCTGCGGCCAGTGGTCGCGGCCGGCGTCCTTGTTGATCTGAGGCGTACGACCGAACTCGCCCCATGCCACGACTGCCACGTCGTCGCTCATCCCGCGATCATGCAGGTCCTCGATCAACGCGGAAAGCGCCCGGTCAAAAATCGGCAGATGTGTGTTCTTCGCCTCGCTGAAATTCTGACTGTGGAAATCCCAGCGGCCGAAGTTCAGCGTCACCACGCGCGCTCCCGCTTCCACCAGTCGCCGAGCCAGAAGAAAATGTTCAGGATTCCGCGGGGCACCGTCGCCGTAATTCTTTTTGTCACCCTTGCCATACCGTTCGACGATGGCAGGGTCCTCCCGCGACAGATCGAATGCATCTGCGAGTTTGCCAGACGTCAGGATGCCCAGTGCCTGTGCGTTGAGGTCGTCGATTCCTTTCAGCGCGCCGCGTGCGTCGATGTCGCGCCGTAAGCGGTCGACGGACTGGAGCAGGCTGCTGCGATCCTTCAGGCGGTCCTGCGAGATGGCGTTGAGAACCATGTCAGCCTGGGCCGGTCCTGAAGGCCGAAACGCCGCATGGCCGACGCCGAGGAACCCGGGCAGGCCGGGCGAACCATACGGCGGGTGACCGGAATCGGGTGCCAGCCCGATAAAAGGCGGAACGGCAGGATGGGCCGCCCCGCTCACTTTGGAAACCACCGGGCCGATCGCGGGCCAGCCTCCGGGCGGCTGGTTCACGAACGATCGTCCCGTGCAGCAGATAAACGAATCGTGTGACCCGTTGGGCGACCCATACACCGACCGCAGCGGAACACAGCGGTCCATGATCTTCGCCATGTACGGCATGTGCTCACAGATGTCGATCCCCGGCACGTTCGTGGGTATCGGCCGGAACTCGCCGCGAATCTCCAGCGGAGCCCCCATTTTCAAGTCATACATGTCCTGATGAGGCGACGCTCCGACCAGATAGATCATAATTACGGACTTGTGCGACTGTCGGATTCCGGACGCCTGTTCCGCCCGCAGCAAGCCCGGCAGCGACAGGCCTCCCATTCCCAGCGCACCGATCCTGAGCGCGGTGCGGCGAGTGATCCCGTCACACAGCCGCTGCTTCGTGCCAGTCATCTCCAGCATGCGATGTTCCCTTCTTTACCGACGTTTGATGACTTCTTGAGATTTTCAGGTTCGCAGTCCCCGCTTCAGCCGGTCTCGGTCAAGTTTGATCGCATGAATGCGGTACTACAATCCCAAACTGTACGGCTTCAGGTTTTTCGCACGATTTCTGCGGCCTCCAAAGTTTCAGACACCATTTTCCCAGAACTTTCAACGGCCCATTGCAGAACAACTCGCGGATGGGCTGACCTCGATAGACTCGGTACGGGCGGCCGGTCGTATCGTGGAATTTGCGATCCGGGCCGATGCCCAGGCGAGAACAATGGGGACACCGCATCTGGTTGATGTCGCTGTCAACAAAATGTCCCCGGTTGTCCGTATCCGAGTCTGCACACTTTAAGAACCCCTGACAAAACCTGCGTGGCCGCGTTAGTTCGAGAGCGGTCGGTCCGCGGGCTGGTAATCAATCGCTCCGACGAGCCATGTTCTGGTAAACTGTGCGGTCGATGGAATCCGCTATGGCGCGGGCATGCCCGTCCGCGAACAGGAGATTCACACAGCCGGGGTGGCGACTGTCGAGTTCGCATTCATCTGCAGCCTCCTGATTGGGGCCACGGTCGGCGAACCCTGTGAGACGAGCCGTGGCATCTTCGCCGCGCAGGTCTACTCCAAGCCACGTAGCCGGAAGGCGCCGGGCAGACCGTTCTCCGATGACAGCCACCTGACTGAGACCTCGGGTCAGCTCACTCAGACCGACGCCTCGATTGCCAATGAACGTACCTTCGCCGATACAGGCTCCGCAGTCATCCGGATCGCTGACACCGAAGATGCCCACGTAATTGGAGTGCGGGAGCTTCAGCAGCGGTCGATCTGGTCCGGCGACCGTGCCAGACTGCGGTTCGCCGGTTTCTTCGTAGAGTACGAATGTCGCGGCGAACAGGTCGGACGGGCAAACGAAAATGCGAGGTGTTCCATGCTGCCTTACCAGCTCAGCGGATTTCTCCAGCGAGTCGGCAGTCTGCAGAAGTCCATCAAGGCCTGCCTGATCCAGCAACGGCAGCAGATCTCGGGCCCACCCCGAGACACGCTCCGGCTCTGCCTGCGGATTCCAGCCCGCAGGCAGACGCTGCCTGAGTTCGTGCGCACCGTGCAGTGCGAGCCCCAGTTGTCGCAGGTTGCTGGCGCACTGCATTCTCCGCGCGCCTTCCCGTGCCGACTGAACGGCCGGGAGCAGCAGTCCGGTCATCAGCCCGACAACAAAAAGCACGACCAGGAGTTCCAGCACCGTGAATCCTTGCCGCCGTCGGACTGCGGACAGATCAACACGAGGCGCGTCAGCGCAGTGCCCACCATCGACATTCCACGAAGGAGACTGATACTGCCCGGGATGCCCGAGAGCCTTCGGAATCTGTTTCATAGTGCCGCCAGCCTGGTCCCACCGTCACAGGCATCCGCTATCGAGAAACATGAATGTCCCTTTCGCGAATGCGATGCGCATCGATCTCGTAGTCGCGGACCACGATATTGAACTCACGCAGGGCGGTCGCGGAAATGGCTGGCCATGGAGAAAGCAGGTCTCGTGCGCTTGCCCCCGGGTGCACCGGCACCCAGATCAGGGCCGCCAGACCGGCCGCGAAAACGACTCGGAGAGCGCTCGCTGATCGCCTGGCAGGCTGGCTGCGGATCCCCGTCTGCGCCCTGTCCAGAAGGCGAGCCACACGGAGTTCCAGTTCTGTCCGGCGAACGTCGAAGGCCAGTCCGGCCGGAAGTGTCGGCGTCGTCCGGATTCGTGTCTCGGCCAGTCGCCACATGCCTCTCAGCAGTGCCGTGGCTTCTGACGGATCTGCCGCCGCGAGCTGGTCACTGACAAATTCTCGCTGCCTCGCAGCCGACCGGCTGGCTGACCAGATCAGA
>SYLK01000230.1 GCA_005809115.1 Planctomyces sp.
AATCATGACCATGGCCGTCGACGGCTCGGACCCGCAGCAGGTCACTCGACTGCAGGCGATGTCCTGGGCACCCTATTATCATCCGTCGGGGCAGTACCTGATTTTTACCACAAACAGGCACGGATTCGCCAATTTTGAGCTGTATTTGACCGATGTCAGCGGCGTGCATGAACCGGTGCGGGTGACGTGGACACCGGGTTTCGACGGTCTGCCCGTGTTTACTCCCGACGGGACCCAGCTGGCATGGACCACCAATCGCACCAGCAATGGTCAGTCGCAGATTTTTCTGGCCGAATGGAATCATCAGCTGGCGCTGGAACTTCTGGGACTCCAGGACATCAAGGCACCGCCATCAACGGCTTCTGAGTCCGCTGGAGTCACCCGAGCCCGGATTCCGGAGACCCGCGGTCCATTTGCTCCGGCGGATGCCGTGGGGCACGTGGAATATTTGTGTCTGCCGCAGCTCGGCGGCCGACTCACGGGAACAAAAGGAGAACAGCTGGCGACAAACTACGTCGCGCTGCACTTCGAGACACTGGGTCTGCTCCCGGCCGGCGACCATGACACGTGGTTTCAGGAATTTGAATTCACCTCAGGAGTCTCATCCGGACCTGACAATCGGCTGACGGATGGCAGTCATTCGTTCCAGCAGGGCACAGAGTGGCGGCCTCTGGCGTTTTCTCAGGTGGGTGAATTTCCCGCGGCGGAGGCGATGTTTGCCGGCTACGGGATTCGGGCACCCGCCGCGGAGGGTTTCGACGAGTACGACTCGTTTGTGCATCTGGACGTGCGCGACAAGTGGGTCGTGGCTTTTCGTTTCCTGCCGGAAGGACTGACTCCGGAACGGCGCCAGTATCTGGCGCGATTCAGCAGTCTCCGCTATAAAGCCATGCTGGCGCGTGATCTGGGAGCCAGAGGACTGATTCTCGTCAGCGGACCGACCTCGGGTGTTCGCGAACAGCTGGTTCCGCTCCGGTTCGACGGTTCGCTGGCTGGAACAAGCCTGCCGGTCATCAGCGTCACGGATGAACTGGCGGCGAACTGGCTGAAACACGGCGATCGGGACCTCGAGTCCGTCCAGAAAAAGCTGGACTCCGGTGACCCGGCGCTGGGTTTTCCGATCCCGGGGCTGTCACTTGCTGCCACAGTCGACATTCGTCAGGAACGCCGGAAGGGGCGCAATGTGCTTGGCCGCCTCCAGGCCGGTGATGAACCTGCCGGACAGATCGTGATCGTAGGGGCTCACGTCGATCATCTGGGTGCTGGCGCCAGCGGAAATTCCCTGGCACGTGACGATGAAGCCGGTGGCATTCACTACGGCGCTGATGATAACGCGTCGGGGGTGGCGGCCATGCTGCAGATCGCTGCCGCTCTGTCACAGGCCCGAGAGGCAGGAACGCTCCAGGCACGCCGCGATGTCGTCTTCGCTGCCTGGTCCGGCGAGGAACTGGGGCTCCTCGGGTCCAGCCACTACGTCAGGAATCTCGAGTCGCTGTTCAGCCAGCATGCCGCAGGATTCGAACGAGAATCCGCTGTCGAGTCGGAAGCTCCGGACTCGCCCGATTCCGAGGATTCTGGCAGAAAATCGGACGACGGAACCATCCCTGAGTCGAGTGATTCTGCGGCGACGGCGTCAGCGGCGACGGCGTCAGCGGCGACGGGGTCAGCGGCGTCACCTGGCACGCCGGTTCAGCCGGCAGTTGATCCGGCCACAGGACCGAATACCGGAGGGCTGAACCTGTATATCGCCGCCTGTCTCAATCTGGATATGGTGGGGCGAATGCAGGAAAAGCTGGTGCTGCAGGGCACCGGATCCTCGTCGGCCTGGCAGCGACTGGTGGAACAGGCCAATGCCCCGCTCGGCCTGGCTCTCACATTGCAGCAGGACAGTTACATCCCCACCGATGCCAGTGTGTTCTTTCTGCACGGTGTGCCGATCCTGTCTGCGTTTACCGGCAATCATGGCGAGTACCACACGCCGCGGGATACGCCGGAAAAACTCAACTACGAAGGCATCGCTCAGGTGGCGCATCTGATGAGCCTTGTGTGTCGCGGTCTGATTCGCAGCGAAGATCCACCGGTATACGTCACCCAGGATCGTCCGCGGGACGGTGAGCGACGCGCGTCGCTGCGCGCCTACCTCGGTTCAATTCCGGACTATGCCAGTTCTGACACGAAAGGGGTCCTGCTGTCCGGCGTGGCCAAAGGCGCCCCCGCAGACAATGCGGGTGTTCGCGGTGGTGACGTGATTATCCGACTCGCCGGACGCCCCATTGAGAATATCTACGACTATACCTACGCGATCGAGGCGCTGAAGATCGGCCAGGAGGTCGAAATCGTCGTTCTGAGAAAAGGAACCGAGGTTTCTCTGAAAGTTACGCCCGGCTCGCGCGACTGAGGTAAAGTATTCAAAATCCAGTGTATCAGGGCGTGACCGCCGATGTCTGATGTCAGCATCCCGGCTGGCAGCCGTTCCGGAACCATCAGAGGACTATGGGATGGAAACGATCAACCGATTTGTTCCATTCGCGCTGGCCGCTGCAGTCGTCGTGATCGCGATGATCGGTCAAACCGATCATCGCAGTCACGAGGCCGATGACCCCTGGTTCGTTCAGGCAGTCCTGCGGAACCCGCGGACCGTGGTTGTCAAGTTCGGAGCCGACTGGTGCGGCCCGTGTCGCAGCATGGATCAGGCGCTGGATCGGCTGGAGTCGCGGTTCTCGCAACAGGCGAGATTCCTGCGAATCAACGTGGATGAAAAACCGGAACTGTTCTCGCAGTTTGGCTCAGGCAGTGGTATTCCCCAGGTGCTCGTCTTTCGTAACGGTGAAGTTGTGGCACGACAACGCGGTTTCGGAGGGAGTGAGCATCTGAGCAGTTGGCTGAGTGAGAACCTGTAGTGTCCCGGACATCACCAGGCATGATTTCCACGCGGGCTGCGCCGACTCTGCGGAATGCGAGTTCTGTG
>SYLK01000231.1 GCA_005809115.1 Planctomyces sp.
CCATTTGGCTATGGGTTCCTGAGCCCTTTTCTGAGCACGGAGCATAACAGTCCGTGATCCGGTCAGAAAACGAAAAAAGGGCGAGCTTCCGAAGAAGCTCGCCCCTGGGGGAGGAGGGAGTTGCTTGTGCTTCCAGTGAGGTTCTCAGGCGGCTCTGCGTTCCTGACCATCAGAATCTGCCGGCATTCCGGTCGGGACCGTACTGCCCGCTGGCATCCGTTTCAGATTGGAACCTGGGCCGCCGCGTGGCGGATAGCCGTATTCACGCAGCTTTCCGGACAGTGTCCGCAGACCGATTTTCAGGATCTGTGCCGTCCGTTCACGGTTGCCGTTGCAGCGGGCGAACGTGGATTCAATCAGTTTGCGTTCCATCTCACGCAGGGTCATTCCCATGCCGTCAACGCTGACATCGTCGGGGTCATTGTTGTGCATCCAGGGACGCAGATCGTCCGGGCCGATGGAGTCGTTGACATCGACGGTGCAGACACGTTCAATCACGTTCTGCAGTTCGCGCACAGTGCCCGGCCAGGGGTGAGCTTCCAGAGTTCGGAGGCCTTCGGCACTGATCTGCCGTGGAGGTCGTCCTTCCTTCAGCGAGACCTGAGTAATGAAGTGCTCGACCAGCAGCGGAATATCGTTGACCCTGACCCGCAGCGGGGGCGACTGCAGCGTGATTCCGCTCAGATGCTGCAGCAGATCATCGCGGAATCGGCCTTCCATGGCGAGCCGGTTCAGGTCACCGTGAGTGGCCGCGATAAACCGAATGTTGGGACTCTCGACGCTTCCTCGCAGAAGTGACGCAGCCCGCTGTTCCAGCAGCTGAGCCAGACGTCGCTGAAACGGAAGTGCCACCGTATCGACATTGTCGAGCCGGATTGAGCCGCCTTCGGCCATCTGCAGATAACCGGGAACGCCGTCGGGAGTGTTTTCACCGAACAGCTGCAGCTCCAGGGTCTCCACGGAATGCAGACTGCAGTCGATCCGCAGAAACGGCCTGGCTGCCCGTCGGCTGCAGCGATGCAGGCCTTCGGCAATCAGAGTTGTCCCGCTGCCGGGTTCCCCGCGTACCAGCACCGTGCGATCGTCGTCGGCCGCAATTCGGATACTCTCGCGCAGTGACTGCATCGCCGCCGTGCTGCCGACCAGATCCATCAGGTTCCGGTTCAGCAACTGCCGTCGCAGTTTTTCGTTTTCCCGAATCAGCTCACCCCGTCGCAGGGCGTTCAGCAGAGCGGCCCCGAAGCGGGACGCCGTGTAAGGCCGCTCGATCACCTCGCATTCAAACGTGGGGACGGTCTCACGGCCCCAGCGAGAATCTTCGCCGACGATGCAAAGCACCTGGGCTGACCGTGAATGACTGCGGATCGCGGCGTTCACTTCCTGCATCCGCGAGACATTGTCCGCGTCATCGATAATGCAGCAGCTGAACTCCTGACGACTCAGGTGAAACAGCATGGCGTCCGGGCTGTCGGTTTCACAGACGGACATGCCTCGCTTGCGGACGTCGTCCGCCAGCAGCTGCCGGGCTCCAGGCCGTGGCGAAAACACGAGCACGCTGCGGGCAGGCGTTTCCGGTTCAGCAGCCGGTGTGACTTCTGACGAGCCGGACGGCGCCGCGTTCGGAAAACGCAGGATGTGCGGCTCATGATGAGCGCCGTGAGGGAACTCGTTCATGATTTCCTCAATCTGTGAGCAGAGAGACTGGCGGGAAAGAAAGAGAGGGAGTGTGGTTCAAATGCAGCTGTCGGGCGCGATGGCAACTGAGAATGCAGCCACCGCTCTTGCCGCAGTTGAACCTGTTCGCAGTTCCTGGAATGGAACTCTGATGAGAATCGAGAGGAGGACAGAAAGGTCGGACGGGACAGCCGAAGCAAATCCCGTTTGAGAGGCCGATTGATATCCTCACTGCGTCCATGATGTCAACACGGGTTCTTCACGAAACCGCACAAACTTTTCCCCAAGTCACAGATTTCACGACGAAACCACGAAGAATACGGGGCGCATCAGGTTTGCCCCGGCACTTTCTGCCGATCCCGAGGGGAAACGCCGCAGCGGCCTGACCAACCGAAGTCCGCCAGACCGCTGCAACCGACCAGGATCCTCGCGGAACGTCGCCGTCCCGCCAATTCTCAGTACTGATCCGCATAGGCAGCAGGATCGAGATTGAACATCGTCATCGTTTCACGTGATCGAAACAGATACAGCCGGTCACGATACCAGACGGAATAATCCAGAAGTCCAGCCTCTTCTTCACCGCTGGTCACCAGCAGGACCACATCACTGCCTCCAGCCGCTGGCGCGTAGCGTGCCGGATCACTCTCGAACGTCGATCTGGCTTCGGCCGAGGACAATGTGTACTGCTGCAGCCCGAATGTGGCACGGATTTCCGGGTTCGAATCCACCAGCTTCCGTTGATCCCTGAGTGCAACCGGACAGAACCCCTTCAATCCTGTCTGGCCGGTTCGCGCTGCAATCAGCTTCTGTTGCAGATCTCGCTGCAAAGCCGCGGCAGTCTGTGTGTCCGCCAGCCCCGCCGGCGCGGTGACGGAAGCGGAAGGAATCGGCACCGGAGCCAGGACCGGCAGCTCTTCATCCGTCTCAGGAACAGTCGTCCCGCCAGGCGACCTCCGCAGACCCGCCAACGTGGCCTTGACGGCGGCTCGCGGAACAGCCACCTGATGCTCCGGGAAGTCTTCGACGGCCGGCAGCAGGTCACCAGCAGCTTCTTCCGCCGGAAACTCGGATGACCGTCCGCCGACACCGGGCAAACTGTTCCGGTCGCGCTGGATCGCCGGACCCGGATCGCCCGTTTCATAATCGTCGGCGTCCAGATCCTCCTCCTCGCCGTCGCCGACCGGCCATTCAGCACCAGTCCCGCCCGGATTGCCGGCCGCGGCACCATTGCCGGTCACGGCACCCTCTGTGCCGCGTGATTCCGCAGCCGGGTTCAGTCGCACACCCGTGAAGGGGTTTGCGGGTACGCCGGGCACGGGTTCCGGCTCCGGCAATTCTTCTGCCGATGGCAGCTCTGCGGGAGCCACCGGTGCTGCCTGGGCTTCACCTGCGGAGTCCGCCGTCTGGTTCAGGTCTGCGGCAGCAGGAGCCTGCAATGAATCCGGGGCCTCAATCAGTGAATCCAGGTCGAGATACTCATCGGGGGTCCCGGGGACTATCTTCTCCTCGAACGGATCAACGAAGTCATCCTCGCGGGCAATCGATACTTTGGGTGCTGCCGCTGCGGCTGCGGCTCCGGCGGTCGCTGCGGACTGCAACGTGCGGCGACCGGCGACAGCTGCCGGTGTACCGGAATTCAGAGCCGCCTCCTCATTCGGAGCTACGGGAGATGCCCGCACCGTCGATGGACGCACTGCAGACGGCATGAACGCGGGTGCGGTTCCTGGCTGTACAAAGTCCCGCGTCGGCGTTCCCGCCGTGCCGGACGAACCAGGTGCCGCATTCTGCGCGGTCTCTGCCTTCTGAGGGCGCTGTACGGGTGGCACTGCCGTCACTGCGGACTTCTGCGGTGTCGACTGAGTTCGCAGCGCTGCTGACTTGTTCTGTGCCGAGACCGCATTGTGGCGATCTGCCTTAGATACTTCTGGTCGACGCCCACCGTCCGGTGCGGAAGTGACTGCCCCCGGAGCGGCAGTCTGTGGGCGGGATGCGGATCGGACTGACGCCGACTTCTGGTTCCGGCTCTGTCCGGCAGTCGCGTGAGTTGCGTTGCTGGCAGACCGTTCAGACGAACGGCTGGCTGCGGCTCGGGATTCAGCCATCGGCGAGCGCCCGCTCGGCGGTGTCTGCCCGATTGCGGTTGCCGGGCCTGGCTGCGACACCGGTTTGCCGCCCCTGCCCGCTGCAGGTTGACTTGCAGTCGGTGTCTTCCGTCCCTCAGCTGCAACCTGGGGAGGATCCGCTGGTGGCACCCTCGCCGGAGGCTGAATGTGCACGAGGGCCGGCTTCCGGGCCTGAGGCCGCGACTGTCCCGGAGCTGGTGCGGAGCGATCCGACAGTGAGTTCGGAGGTGCATCACCCGACTGTGACGGCGCTGCGGCAGAATCTGCCGTCTGGGCACCACGACCTCGCAGACGCCCCACAAATTTCTGGAAAATGTTCTGCTTCCGCGGAGCTGCGGTCTGGCTCCGGGTCTGTTGCCCGGATTGCGGTTCTGCACTCAACTCTGCCGACTCGGCGGGCTGTCGCGCGATCTGCGGTCGATGCACATTCGCGTTGGGAAGATCTTCCGGCCGCATGGAGGGCATCTGCTGGCCATTTTCCTGAAACAGGCGATTCAGTTCGCTGACCACCGAATGGTTCGGGCTCGGCCGGGCGGCACTCCCCTGCCCGCCGGCTGTGACACCGGGTGCCGCCTCGTTCCGCCGGGTTTCATCCTGCCGGAACTGAACCTGGCGGATGCCGGGATCGACCGCGGTTCCGCCGTTCGGCGTCCGGATGACTGATTTGCTCAGCCTGCCGCGATCCTCGCTGGAGACGGATTCAATCTGTTCGACGGAATGGTCGGTCGATTGTTTTGTGGCCCGCCACGGTCCGTCGGTTCCCGCATCTGCCCCGACAGTCACTCCTGCGAGTGGAACACATGCCAGTGCGGCCGCCAGAAACGAATCGTGGACGAGTTTCCCGGTTCTCATGCTTCAGCCCCCTGAATTGCACCGCGTGGCCATGGCTTCAGTGAACTGACGGCTCTGCCGACGGCCTGACTGTGCGCTGTCCGGTTCTATCGACGATTACGAAAAGGCGGATTTTGACAGTTGTCAGGGTTTCACTGCCGGAGTCTCGGAAATAAGCGGATGACAGAAACAATCCGAAAAGACCGCAGAGTTACCAGAGTCGCCTCAATTCACGCTGTTTGCGCAGGTTTTCAGGAACCCACGGACGGGGCACTGGTACTCCGCCGTCCGGCTGTCGGCGAGGCGTACGGAGTCATGGCGAGGTTGACAACTGATGTTTCTGATCCTTAAGCTAGCTGCGTGAAGCCTTGCCCGGAGAATCTCATATGGCCCGTCGATCCACTCGCCGTTCGTTCCTGCGTCAGGGCAGTCTCGCTGCTGCGGCCGCGGTTACTGCCCCACTGGTTCTGTCGGCCCGGGCGAGGGGAGCGAACGATCGGATTGCGGTCGGGTGTATCGGAGTCAGGAACCAGGGTGCCGCGAACATCTCCCGTTTTCTGGGGGCAGGAGCCGACGTGGTCGCGGTTTGTGACGTTGATGCCGGAGTGGCACGGGCTGCGGCAGACCTGGTCGCCAGGAGCGCTCCGCCGTGCCGGGTCTCGGGTGACTATCGAGAACTGCTGGATCAGAAGGGGCTGGATGCCGTCGTCGTGACGACGCCGGATCACTGGCATGCCTTGATTTCAATCCACGCCTGCGAGGCGCTCAAGGATGTCTATTGCGAGAAGCCACTGTCCCTGACCATCGCCGAAGGTCGTCGCATGGTCACCGCGGCACGGCAGCATGACCGCATTGTGCAGACGGGCTCTCAGCAGCGATCGGACAGGGAATTCTGGACTGCCTGCATGCTGGCCCGAAACGGCTTGATCGGCACGGTGCAGGAAGTTCTGGTGGGGATTCCTGAACCGAATCATCCGGTCTCGATTGGCGGGGAGGAGCCGATTCCACTGGAGCTGAACTACGATCTGTGGCTCGGCCCGGCTCCGCTGAAGCCATATCACAGCCGCCGCGTGCACTACAATTTTCGGTTCTGGTGGGACTACTCGGGTGGGCAGATCACGAATTTCGGAGCCCATCATCTGGACATTGCTCAGTGGGCTCTCGGTACGGACGCAGGTGGTCCGGCAGCGGTGGCGGGAGCGGCCGAGTTCCACCCGGAGCGCGTTCATGAGGTCACCGAAGCCTGTCGCATCACCTACACGTATGCCGACGGTACTCGCCTGATCCTCGGGCAGCGTCAGGCTGATATTCCGGAAGGCGTGACGCTGATCGGCAGCAAAGGGCGGATCTTTGTGAATCGCGGACAGCTGAAGACGGAACCGTCCGAACTGTCGGAAACGGATCTGGCTGCGACCGGTCTGACGCAGCTGTACCGCAGCCACGACCATACCCGAAATTTCCTGGATTGCATGCGGACGCGCGAACTCCCGGTCTGTGACGTGGAGATCGGGCACCGTTCCGCCACGCTGTGCCACCTGGGGAATATCGTGGCCCGCCTGGGACGCGGAATCGCCTGGGACCCGGCGACCGAGACGATGATCGGGGATGACGCCGCTCAGTCCATGGTCGATCGGGACTATCGATCCCCCTGGACACACCAGATGAAACTCAGCCGCAACGGCTGAAGTTCTCTCGGTCTCAGTCGACGGATAGTCCGCAGGCCTGCAGCAGAACGGTCTGGACAGTCAGGTCGTGTTCATAGGAAAAGTCATTCGGTTTTTCACCGCGGATCATGCGGGCCAGGTCCACCGCGTCATCCACGTAGCGGACATATTCCGGAAGCGAGATGTCCTGATATCCCTTCGGGTATTTACCCTGTGGCGCGTCCAGGGTCGCGCGGACGGCCGGTGTGTCGAGCGGCTGAATCTGAAACGTCCCGCGGGATCCGCACACGACCAGATGCCGCCGCTGGCCCCCGTCAACTTCCACCGCACTCGATCGAATCGTGGCCGTGGCTCCGGGATACTCCAGCACCGCCAGCATATTGTCCTGCAGGCCGTCGTTGAGCTTTGACACATGCTGCGGATATGCGGTGACCCGGTTCGGCCGGCCCAGCACGCCAATGACGAGATCTGTGACATGGCAGCCGATTTCGAACATGATTCCTCCCGGGTATTCAGCCAGTTCCTTCCGGGATTCCGCACCGACGAATTTGCTCATCACGGTATGGACTTCAAAGACCTCGCCCAGCCAGCCATTTTTCAGGAACTCACGCAGCAGGACGACGCCGGGGTTGTAGCGATACATGTAGCCCATCTGAATGTGCAGCTGCTGCTGTTCAGCCGCCTTCAGTATCCGACTGAAATGCGGCAATGATTCACCCGCAGGCTTGTCCAGGTGAATGTGCTTTCCCGCGGCGATACACGCCTCGGCCGTCGGCAGCAGGTCGCGGACCCGCGTTTCCACGAGTACCGCCTGAAGTCCGGGGACATTCAGCAGTTGTTCCTGAGTCATCCAGGGCAGATTCCGGTAGGGGTCCTGCGACTGAGCCCGCTGTCGCAGTTCCACATCCGGTTCCACAATTCCCACGACCTCATAGGCGTCGGATTCGCGAAACGCCGAAAGTTTACTGGCATGCGCGTGTCCGACACCGATCTGGCCGAGTTTGATGCGGGGCGGCGCTGCGCCTGCGGCGGCACGGCTGGCCGTGGCAGTCAGGCCCTGCCCGGCCAGTGTCAGCAGGCCGAGCCCTCCGGCCTTCAGGACCTGCCGACGGTCAATCGAACCGGACGACCCGACACTCGGTTCTGAAACGCTGGGCGAGGAGCGATGCAGCGACGACATTCTGTCGGATCCTGTCTGGTTCGGAGGGAACCGGGGAATCGAAGGAATCCCGGCAACCGGAGGTCAACTGGGAAAACCACCCGGTGCTTTCGAAACTACTCTCAGGAAACACGCTGGTGTTCCATGAAGATGCACCACCGAATTCACGCGGTTGAGTATGTCACTTTCCCGGCAGGATGACAAGTCCCGGAACCTTCAGATCCAGCCGAAACAGACCGCCCTCAGTCTTTCCATCACCGAGGGCACCCGTTACGAACAGCTGATCCATGTGCGGTCCGCCGAAGGCCACGTTGCTGGTCGTGAGGTTTCCGCCCGCATATCGCGCAATCAGTTTCCCCGCGGGGTTCAGTACCTGAACCTGTTTCATTCCGTAGTGGGCCACGTAGAGATTCCCGGAACGGTCCAGACACATCCCGTCAGGCTGATTGTCGATCTGACCAGTTCCCGGATCCTTCACAGGCAGACTGGCAAACAGCGTCTTTCCGCTGACCTGCCCGGGGGAATTGACGTCATACCGCCATACTCGATTGTGCTGACTTTCCGCGACATACAGTGTTCTTCCGTCGGGAGTCAGTACGATTCCGTTGGAATACGCATAACCGCCATCGACCAGATGCGTTTTGCCGCTGGCATCCACGTAATGGACGGTGCCGATCGGGTTCTCCCGTCCGGAATCTCCGGGATCCGTGAAATAGAATCCGCCATTCGGCGGATCGAGTGTCAGATCGTTGGGGCCCCGCAGCGGCAGGCCCCCGCATTCTGCTGATGCCTTCCGCAGAACCTTGCCGTCAGCCGAAAGATGCAGGACGGCGTGAGCGCCGGCATCGCACACCAGATGAGTGCCGTCAGTCAGAATCTTGTGCCCGTTTGGTGCTCCGGTTTCCGCCCAGACCGAGTGTTTTCCGTCCGGTGTGAACCGCGTGATCGTCGTGCCCCACGAAATGTAGCCGCGCCCTTCGCGGTCAAACACGACTCCCTCACAGTATCCCGGGACTGTCAGTACTCGCACCGGATCGATGGTTGCCGGATCCGGCAGATCCGCGGCGGCGGTGGCCGCGGCCGTGGGCGCGGC
>SYLK01000232.1 GCA_005809115.1 Planctomyces sp.
AGTGCATGACGATGTGCAGACGGCACGTCAGCAGCGGTCTGTCACTGAACCCTGGGCTACGAACGATCGACTTCTGGTATGCGTCGGACCGAGTCCCACAACCGCGAGAGTCATTCGTACAGCCAGACGAATGGCCGTTGCTCTGGATGCACCGTGGACTGCTCTTTCGGTCGATGTCACCGGTGAATCAGCCGGGAGCGCAGCCAGACAGCAGATCTCGCAGCACTTTCGGCTGGCAGAGCATCTCGGAGCAGACACTCTCACCCTGGCGGGCCACGAGATTGTCGGCACGCTGCTCGACTATGCCCGTGCTCGTAACGTGACCCGGATTCTGATCGGCAAAACCCGTCAACCGCGCTGGAAGAGGTTCCTGCTTGGCACCGTGGTCGACGACCTGCTCGACCAGAGCGGCACGATCGATGTCTATGTGATTCATGGCGAGGAGGACGAGAGGCGGGAACGTGCAGCCGCACGACGGCGAGGTACTCGCCTCAATTGGTCCCCCTTTCTGCTGGCCGGGGGTTCCGTTGTCCTCGCGGGCCTGTCTGATGCAGTCCTGCGAAAGGTCCGGTTTGCCGACTCCGAGGCGAACACCGCAATGCTCTTTCTGGCCGCCGTCGCCTGGTCGGCGTATCGATACGGGAAAGGTCCCTCGATTGTGGCCAGTGTATTGTCCGTTCTGGCGTTTGACTTCTTTTTCATCCCGCCTCAGCTCACCTTTGTCGTCGCTGACGCTCAATATCTGGTCACATTCGCCGTCATGCTGGCCATCGGACTGGTCATCAGCACGCTCACTTCCCGTCTGAAGGCTCAGGTCGAGGGGACTCGCCTCCGTGAGCATCGCACCACGGCTCTCTATGAACTCGGGAAACAACTCAGTTCGACTTACGGTCAGGTCTTCCTTGTTGCGGCGGCTGCATCGAAACTCCGGGAACTCTGTCAGGGAGAAGTCGCCATCTACCTTTCCAGGGCTGACGGGCGCTGCGAAATCGCTTCCGGGCAGGAAACGGCGATCGCGAAACATCCCGTCAGCACTCCAGCGGCGATGTGGGTGATCGAGAACAGTCAGTTGGCAGGGACGGGCACCAATACACTGCCGAACGCAGCGGCTCTCTTTATTCCGCTGACGGGTTCGCAGAGAACACTCGGCACGATTGCGGTTCGAGTCGATGATCCTGAACGGCTGCTGGAACCCGATTCACGGAGAATGCTGGAAGCGTGCGCCAGTCAGCTGGCGCTGGCGCTGGAACGGGATCGACTGGCCATTGATGCGGCCAACGCGCTGATTCAGGCAGAGACCGAGCAGGTTCGCAGCAGCCTGCTGAGCGGGGTCTCGCATGATCTCAAGACTCCGCTGGCGGCGATCGCCGGTGCCAGCAGCACGCTGCTCGAATCCGAGTCCATGGACCGAGAAACGCAGCGCGAACTTCTGGAAACCGTGGCCGAAGAAGCGACTCGGTTGAACCGACTCCTGGAGAACATCCTTCAGATGTCCAGACTGGAGGCAGGTTGCGCAGTCCCGAAGCAGCAATGGCACGTGCTGGAAGAAATCGTGGGGTCGGCTCTACATCGATCTCGTCGAGACCTGGCAGATCATCAGGTCACGGTTTCGCTTGACGATCATCTCCCATTGATTTCCGTGGACGGACTGCTGCTGGAACAGGTATTCGTCAATCTTCTGGAGAATGCCGCCCGCTATACGCCGCCGGGCACGCAGGTCACAATCACGGCCAGCGAGGAAGACCGTGTCCTCCGAATCACGGTCGCTGACAACGGGCCGGGCCTGCCGCCCGGTTCTGAAGATCGCATCTTTGAAAAATTCTATCGGGCCGCTGCAGACGACGCGTGTCGTGGCAGCGGTCTGGGACTGGCCATCTGTCGGGCCATCGTAAAATCGCATGGCGGCAGCATCTCAGCCGCGAATCCGCCATCAGGAGGGGCTGCGTTCGTGATTCGACTGCCGCTGTTTCGTGATGCCCCCAGGGTCATGGTCGAGTGATATTATGGAGAGTGGCGGCTACCACATTCTGGTGATTGAAGACGAACAACCGATTCGCCGATTTCTGCGTGCCTCGCTGGAGGACGCGGGCTATCGAGTCAGCGAGGCCGCGTCCGGTGTCGATGGCCTCAGAGCAGCCGCAGGTCAGCCGCCGGATGTCGTGGTCCTCGATCTGGGACTGCCGGATCAGGATGGCCAGGACGTGCTGATGCGACTGCGGGAATGGTATCGCTCACCGATCCTCATCCTCTCCGCACGAGACCAGGAAGCCCAGAAGGTCCAGGCCCTGGACCACGGGGCCGATGATTACGTGACGAAGCCCTTCAGCATGGGGGAACTCCTGGCGCGATTGCGGGTGGCACTCCGCCATGCACATCACGTCGGCCCTGAAGGAACCACTGTCCTGATCGGTGACCTGGAAGTCGACCTGGCTGCACGCATCGTCCGGGTTCAGGGCGAACCGATCCATCTGACGCCAATCGAGTACAAGCTCCTCACGACCATGATGAAACACGCTGGCAAGGTTCTGACCCATCGCTTTCTGCTGCGAGAAGTCTGGGGGCCGCAGGACTCTCAGGAAAACCACTATCTCCGCGTGTTTGTCGCCGGACTCCGACGAAAGATCGAAGAAGACTCCGCACGCCCACGGTACATTCTGACCGAACAGGGCGTTGGTTATCGGTTTGCCTCGGAATGACGAGGGTGCATCCGTCAGGGGCAATTCGACCTCGCAACGACTTCCGGAAAGAACCACCACCTGGAGAGCCGTGCCTGAAAACGGTCAGGGGCTTGTCGTACGGCAGTACGGCAAGCCCCTTCGGTTCAGCAGGTCAAGCCGGTGGAACCGGAAAGGTCGGATGGGTCCTGATGTGCCTGATTTATCCGCCCCCTGCGCCGCAGAGTCGCGACGACAAAAGTCGTGGCACAACGCCGAACGCGGCACCTACGTCGAAACAACGCCAATGTTGATGTAGGCGTGCACGTGCGGGGCACCGCGGAAATGCCAGACAAAGGATGGTCCTTCAATCCGCCAGATGTCCCACAACCTGTCATTGTCCAGATTGTCCTGCTGATAGAACGCCATATTCAGCGTCTGGATTCCGCCGGACTTCTGCACGATCTGCATCACTTCTTCGATGTCTTCCCTGCGGTAGGGTGCCAGCAGGACCTCGAGAGTTCGGCTGACCAGCGCCTGCTGGTCAGCAGACAGAGTGGCGACGCTGATCCCGGGGAACTGCCCCGCCGTCCCCTGCAGCTGCACGGCATTCTCGGTCGGAGCTGCCCCCGTCAGCAGGGCCTTCGCCGACTGTTCAGCGCTGAGCGATGAAAAGACTTCGTTTGCCTGCAGAGTCTGGTAATAGAACAGGTTCTGCTTTGCATCTTCTTCCCCATGACCATACACGATCGGACCACCGAATGCAGCATGTTCGATCGTGTTTCCGTCAACTCGCAGAGTCAGATGGCGACCGGTGATTTCGAATTCAAACTTACCGGGACCGCCTGGCTCGCCGAACACCGCCACGCTGTATTCACCGATGCCACCGCTGTCGAAATCCATCTGCTTTTCGAGCCGCGCGAAACCATCTTCACTGGTTGCACCACGAAGAATTCGCCTGACCAGGTCGACCTGCGACCTGGAAAATGACCCATCCCCCAGGGTGTGTTTTGTCACATGCCAGTTGGCGTTCACTTTGCCGCGCAATTCGTGTTCCAGCGGGAGGCAGATCGCCTGTCGCTGGGATTCATTCAGGCCACGATAAAACTCCGTTACTGCGGTTTCAGCGGCACTGGTCGGCCCGGGGGCGGCATACAGTCCCGCCTGCAGCGGCCGGCCTGTCAGTGTGGCCAGTGCAGATGCTCCCGCCACCGACGCCATAAAGGCCCTGCGGTCTACGGCACCCCGATGGTCTGAACGCCCTCGCGATTTCTTTTCGTACGACATGGGTTCACTCCGGTCTTCTAAAAGAATTCAAACTGCGCAGGCCTTGAAAACACCAGACGCATGATACAGCGTTCGGAGGCGGCGAGCTACCAGTCTGAATCACAAGTTCAGAGAATCGGCCGCGGCGGGCATTCCAGGCCGTGATCCGCCATCCCGGAATGCGGACAGGCGCGCTGCTGCCGCACTGGTGTGTCACTCGTGCAATGATCCTGCGCCGGTCAGCACAGACCGCGCGGACAGAGCAGCGGCTGCAGCGGCGGCGGCGGTATCCGCCAGCACAGTCAGATGTCCCATCTTGCGTCCCGTTCGCGCCTGTGCCTTGCCATACAGATGGACATTCACCTCAGGCCGCGCGAAGACAGCCTGCCACCGTTCGGGCGTGGCTGCTGCCAGGTGTTCGCCCAGCAGATTGACCATCGCCGCCGGCTGCCGCTGCCGCACATCACCAGAGCCCAGACCGCAGACGGCGCGGACCTGCTGCTCAAACTGGCTGCTCTGACAGGCATCAATCGTCAGATGGCCGCTGTTGTGCGGGCGCGGAGCGATCTCATTGACCAGCAACCGCCCGCTGGTCGTCAGAAAGTATTCCACGCAGATCACACCCACCACGCCGAAGTGCTCCAGAATCGCTGCTGCAACATCGCACGCCTCCTGCATCACACGCGGTTCAATCGCCGGTGACGGACTGACTGACAGGTCCAGAATATGGTTCACATGCTGATTCAGTGTGGCCTGAAATGGAACCACGGTTCCATCGGCGAATCGCGCCGCCACGACGGAAAGCTCGTGCGCGAATGAAATCTCACGTTCCAGGATCGCTTCGCTCACGCCAAAGGAACTCCACAACGCCGGTATGTCCGTCCCGGGGGCGATTCTTGCCTGCCCCTTCCCGTCATATCCCAGCGTCACTGTCTTCAGAATGCCTGTGTGCTGGAAATCGGCCAGTGCCATGCTCAGGTCGCGGGCGCTCGTGATCCGATGAAAATCCGCTGTCGCGATTCCGATGCTTCTGATCGCCGTTTTTTCCCGGATCCGGTGCTGTGCTGCGGCCAGCAGCCCCACCGCGGGCCGTACCGGGACGCGTTCCCGGAGCACCTCGACCGTTTCCACAGGAATGTTCTCCTGCTCGTATGTCACGGCATCCACCTGTTCGGCAAATAACCGCAGCTGTGCATGATCCTGAAATGGCGCCGGCCATGTGCGGTCCGCGATCTGGCCCGCCGGCGAATCCGGAGTGTCACCAAAGATCTGCACGCCGTAGCCCATCCGCCGTGCCGCCAGGCAGAACATCCGTCCCAGCTGTCCTCCTCCCAGAATTCCGATCGTGGCTCCCGGCGCAATCACGCAGCCGCTCTGACTCCTGACCGACGCGACACCCGGCACCGACAGCCTGCTCTGTGATCCGCTCACGTGATCTCCCGCCCCGCCAGATCTGCTGATGCTTTCCCACGACGCGCTGATCGCGTCCTGCAGAGAACATCGTGAATTCTCCCGCCGAAAGTCACGTCAGGACCTCGGCCGCCACGGGAACAATGGCGCGAGCGCGGGATTCCGCCAGCTGCCGGGCGACTGCCACAGATGTATCCAGCAGAATCCGCAGTTCCACAACCCAGGGCCCCTCGGGAGGCATCACGAATTCCCAGTGCGGGACGACACACACACTCTGATGGACCGCCTCAAAGCCGCCCTCAGACTGACTGATCGTCTCGACTGGCATCGTCCACAGACCGCCCGACTGCGACAACTCAATCCCCACGTCGACCCCCAGCCATTCGTCCACCAGACTCAGCCGACCGGCAGAGCTGAGGTCAAGGACTGTGTCGAGCGTGCCGAGCCGAGTGCCGTTCGCGTCGTAGAAATATCGATCATCAGCGTGTCCCGGCATCGCGGCGAAGTTCAGTTCAATTCCCAGATGCAGCGGAATCCTCGCAGGAAAT
>SYLK01000233.1 GCA_005809115.1 Planctomyces sp.
AGGCCAGCCTCAATTGCGACAGAATATTCCGGTGTGTCGCGAGGTAGACACGGCGTCGGCCATCCCCGTTCAGCGGTCCACTCTGCTTCGGACGCCCGCGGCCCTGCATGAAAGGTGTCAGATAAACCGGGACCGGCTCGCCGTACAATGCGGGCTGGAGCTGGCCTGAAACGGCCAGGATCGCATCACGCAGCGCTTCGCCTTCCAGACGGCGAACAGGGGAACGGTGCACCAGGGCATTGCCCGGGTCCGCCAGTTCGGCGTGCGCATCCCGCTGACTGCTCATCCGATATGTCCGCGACAGGACCAGTGAACGGATCAGTCGGTGTACCGACCAGCCGTCCTGAACAAACTGTACTGCCAGGTAGTCCAGGAGCTCCGGATGAGTCGGGCGTTCGCCCATCACGCCAAAATTGTCCGGAGACGCCACGATTCCCGTCGAAAACAAGTGCTGCCACACGCGATTCACCGCCACCCGTGCCGTCAGGGGATTTTCCGGTGAGACGACCTGGTCGGCCAGCAGCAGGCGTCCACTGCCCTCGACGACCGGTGGAGCCTGCCGACCGAGGAGTGCTTCCAGGAATCGTCGCGGTACAATTTCCCCGGGATTACGGTGGTTGCCGCGGATAAACACGTGTTCGTCTTCCGGCGTCCCATCACACATGACCAGGACGGGCGTGGCCGGGGGTGCATCGGCTGCGTCCGCAGACCAGCGCTGCCGCACTGCTGCACCACGCTCTGACATCAGACCGGGCAGAAGTTCCAGTTGTGCTGCCAGGGCAGGCCAGCGGCGATCGCGGATCAGCGCTGCGGCCAGGGCTGCAGCGACGTGATTCAGTGACTCCGGCGGTCGCATCAGCATGTCGCGGGCAAGCTGCTGCAGGGCCGGCGACGGTAGAGGGCCGGCGGGTTCCCTGTCACCTGCCTGTTTCACCAGCCGCACTTCCTGCACGGCGAACCAGCCCGTTCCCTCGTCCAGAAACTCCAGATGACAGCGGTGTCCCTGGTAGCGATGGATATCGCCCGCCAGTCGCAGCCAGCGGAATTCGCCCTTCGTGTCGATCGGCTGGACAACGCCCTGAAACAGCAGTTGTGAAAACTCGCTCATCACATAGCCGTCAATCACCAGCCGCATTCGGGCGGACTCACCGGCGGCCAGAACCAGGAGTTCCGGATGCTCCAGCGTGAACGTGGGCGACTGCAGGATTCCATGCGTACCATTGGTCAGAGTCGCTGACGAGATGCCATCCCACGCTGCCGGTTGCGGTCCGCCGGGAGACCAGTGCATCGTCGCTCGGGTGGTTCCCACGGCAGCTTCCCCCGCGACGCGCGATGACTGCGTGTCGGAACTCGCCGCCTGATCGAACGTCGGCGATGCGGGGCCGGCCGCCTGGTTTTCAGCCGCCGAGCCATAAAACAGCCAGCCCCGGGGCATTCCGGCTGTCGGCTGTGAATCGATGAAGCTGGCGAACAACTCGGTCGGTTCTTCTGCAGTGGCAGTCGCCAGAACGGAGTTCGCCCAACGAGAGACCACTGCAGCCAGATCAGCCGGAGTCTCTTCTGCGGACGATGACACAGCGGACAGCACTGCGGCGAGTGACAGCGGGTGCGTGGGACTCGCCGTGTTCTCCTGCCGCAGCATGCGGCTGAGTGCGTCGGAGTCATCTCGGGCGGCACCCTTTCGGCGCATGGCATTTGCAACCAGTTCTGCCAGGCGTTCCGCCTTCAGGCTCTGCAAATCCTGCTGCAGAATCACCTCGCTCTCGCCCTGAAGCTGCCTCAGCCCTGCGAGCCACTGCTGCGTCCCCTGATCTGGATCGAGCCATTCCAGTCGCCGCCGGGAACTTTGCAGAAAGCCGGCCAGTGCGTAGTAGTCGCGGGTGGAGATCGCGTCAAACTTGTGGTCGTGGCACCGCGCGCAGGCCACGGTGAGTCCCAGGAATGCTTTGGAAAAGACGTCAATCTGGTTATCGATCCGACTTGCTTCCTCACCCCGCACATCCACCGGTGCATGTTTGTCTTCGCCCAGAAACCAGAATCCGGTGCCGATCACGGATTCATTGAAACCCATTGTGGGGTGCCGCCGCGGCTGGTCCAGCAGATCTCCGGCGATGTGTTCCTTCAGGAACTGATCGTACGGGACGTCGGTACAGAATGCCCGAATCACATAGTCCCGATACTTCCACGCATGTGGCAGCGGATAATCGAATTCATGCCCCAGCGTCTCGGCGTATCGCACGAGGTCGAGCCAGTGTCGCGCCCATCGCTCGCCGAAATGTGGTGAAGCCAGCAGTTCGTCAACGACTTTCTGCATCGCCCGGGGAGTGTCCTCGGGGTCTTCCAGAAACCGCTGCTGCTGATCCACGCGGGGGGGCAGCCCGATCAGATCGAAATACAGCCGGCGGAGAATCGTACTGCGGTCCGCATCCGGAGCGGGAGTGAGGCCCTGCTGTTCCAGCCTGGCCAGAATGAATCGGTCCGTTTCGCAGTCCGGCCACTGGGCGTCGCGGACTGGTGGCACCAAGGGCGCCACGACCGGACGCCAGGCCCAGTGTGACTCACGCCGCTCGGAGAGAGGAAACTCGGGTTCCGGCTCGGCAGGTCCGCGGAGTTCGGCATCCTCCGGCCACGGGGCCCCGATCGCGATCCATCGTTCCAGGATGCCGACTTCCCCTTCCGGCAGTCGCGTCCGCGGCGGCATCTCAAAGGTTTCGTACCGAACTGCGGCAAGCAACAGGCTGTTGTGCGGTTCGAACGGCACAATCGCCGGTCCGGACTCACCGCCGCTGAGAAGCGACGCACGGCTGACGATTCGCAGCCCGCCTCTGAATTTCGAATCCTGACCGTGGCACTCCGAGCAGCGCAGTTGCAGCAGTGGCTGAACCTTGTCACGAAAAAACGCCATCTGTTCCGCGGAAAACTCCGAAT
>SYLK01000234.1 GCA_005809115.1 Planctomyces sp.
GGCTGCACAGCGAGACCGCGCGGAGCCTGATTCCGCTGCCGCTGGAAACGCCGGTCGAACCTGACGCGGTCCGGAGCGTGAACATGCAGTTCGGACATCTGATCGAGGCGCTGGGATTGATGCGAGCCAGCGACGCTGTGCCAGTGCTGCTGCAGTACATTCCTGTTCCTCCTCAGTTGCCCGAAAAACCCGTGGAAATCCGGCTGGATACGGTCTGGGTAAATGAACTCCGTCTTCAGGCCATCTGGGCGCTGGGCATGATCCATGAGGGTAAACCGGCAGGGGAAATTGTGTCGCGTCTGAAGGCCAAACTCTCGGATCCCGAGGCCGATCGGATTCGCGGCATGGCGGCGGTCAGTCTCGGCCGAATGCAGAGCCTCGAATTGCTCCCCGTCTTTCGCCAGTCCCTGGCATCGGGAGACCAGTACGATCATTTCCGATTTGGCTGTGCCTGGGCGGTTCACCATCTCAGGGGTGAACCGCTGCCGGCTTTCCGTGCTCCGCCCGGCAGTACCGGGAACACACGGTAGTTTCTCGAACCGATCAGCACGGTGCCCTGAGAACGGTTACCGTTCAAGCCGTTCACGGGCAAAGGGGGGGACAGGCACAGTTTCCCGAGAAACATGCACGGCCACAACCAGACAGATGGACTCAAGTGAGCGAATACGCCGGGAAAATGAGCCAGTCCCCGGCCCGTGAACGGTAACCGACAGCGAAATCCGGTGCGTGTGAGCGGCACCGGATTTTTCCGAAGGCTGGCAGAGCGGCCCGGAATCACCAGACAATGGTACCGGATCGGTATCTCTGCAAGGTAATCTGTATGCATCCAGTGCATCCTGCTGCCCGGCAGGCAGCGAACGCACATCGAAAATCACAAGGAGCAGCTGTGATGCGAAGTGGCCTGATCCGGTTCCTGCCGACGTGTGGTCTGCTGTGTGCCCTGGCCGTATCGGCGACAGCGTTCCCGGTGATCGCGCTGGCGAGGAACCCGGCGACAGGGGAACTGCGGCCCGAGTTGCGTGAATTCTTTGAGAAACAAGTCCGGCCGCTTCTGATCAGACGCTGTTTCGAATGTCACGGCGGGGCGAAAGCAGGCGGCGGGTTGTCGCTGGCCTCGGCGAAGGGATGGCGAGCAGGGGGCGAAAGCGGCCCCGTCATCGTGCCTGGTCAGCCGGAGCAGAGCCTCCTGATCGACGCGATTAACTATCGCTTGCGGGAGATGCCGCCAGCGGACAAGGGGGGCAAGCTTCCGCCGGAAGAGATCGCCATCCTGACGCAATGGGTCGCGATGGGTGCGCCCGATCCGCGCGATGGCGGCGACGTCCTGGGCGGAATGAGTCGTGACGACGCGCAGGCATGGTGGGCGTTTCAGCCGCTCCCCGCTGCCGACGCGACGGATGTGAGCCGAGTCATCGACACCCTGATTGAACGGGAATGGCAGAGGCACGGTCTCACCCCGCAGCCACGCGCTGACAAGCGCACGCTGATTCGCCGGGCGACTTATGACCTGACGGGGCTGCCGCCGACTCCGGACGAGGTCCGAACTTTCCTCGCCGACGAATCGCCGGACGCATTCATGAAAGTGGTCCATCGGCTGCTGGAGTCGCCCCAGTACGGCGTACAATGGGGACGTCACTGGCTGGACGTCGTACGCTATGCAGATACGGCCGGAGAGAACACCGACCGGCCGCTGCCACATGCCTGGCGGTATCGCAACTGGGTCTTTGACGCGTTTCAGCGCGATCTCCCATTCGATCAGTTCGCCAGAATGCAGCTTGCCGGAGATCTGATCGCGAAAGACCAGCCGCAGCGGGCCGAAGGGATTATCGCCACGGGTTATCTCGCCGTCGCCCGGCGATTCGGACACGACATCGACAAGGACATGTATCTCACTCATGAGGATGTGATCGACAACCTCGGCAGGAATTTCCTCGGGCTGACCCTCGGCTGTGCCCGCTGCCACGACCACAAATACGACCCGGTCAGCTCCGAGGACTATTACGCGCTCTACGGGATCTTCGACAGCACGCGGTTTGCCTTTCCCGGCTGCGAGCCGAAAGGTCAACCCCGGGATCTGGTCCCCTTATTGCCGGAGGTGGACGTCGAGGCCGTGATGAAGCCCTGGCGCGAACGCGACGAACTTGCGAAGACCGAACTGCAGCGTCGGGCGGAGCTGTCGAAACGGGTGTTGACGTCAGAGTCGGCTCAGGCAACGCGTCTGATTCACAAGGGAGATGTGACGGAAGGAGCATCGGTTGAGCTGGCGACAACTCAGCTCGCCGTACACCAGAATGAAGTCCTGCTGTTGACTGTGGAGCCGGGCGGAAATCACGGCGCAGACAGCACGCAGGTGGATCTTTCGATCGTCGAAGTCGGTGGCCTGCGACGCGAATGGAGCACGCGCGACGTCGTTTCCAGTTTCACCGCTTCGAATCCACGGCCGCTCCACGATGCACTGTGGTGCTTCATTGAGATCACCGGAGAAGGCCCCGCGTTCCTCGCCGAGAAAGGGGATTCGATCAGCGGCAACAGCGCTCTGAAAAAATGGAGTCGCGGCGACACGCCCTCTGCGTTCGTGAATTCCTCCGACCAGCAGATCAGTGCCTGGACAACCTTGCCGGCGAATTCCCTGTTTGTGCATCCGGGCCCGGGGCGGCCTGTCACGGTCGCCTGGATCTGTCCCGTGGATGGAGAAATCACGATTCGTGGACGCGTCGCGGATGTGCATCCGGCCGGTCTGGATGGCGTCGCGTTTCGGCTGGAACACATCGCCCGGCCTGAAACCGGCCTGGCACTGGCGGAGGTCGGGCGGACTTCAGCCGAGTCAGCCCCGATACTCGAATCCGAACCCGTGATTCCCGTGGCCTATGCTGTGGTCGATCGCATCGGAAGGAATGCGCGTCTCCACGAGCGGGGTGATCCCGAGAAACTCGGCAGGGAGGTTCCGCGACGCTGGTTGTCGGTGTTCGGAGGCAACGACCTCTCGCAGGGCAGCGGCAGCGGCCGCCGCGAACTGGCCGAATGGATCACGCGCAATCCCCTGCTGGCGCGCGTGATCGTCAATCGCATCTGGGAGTGGCATTTCGGGCGGGGACTCGTGCGGACGTCGAATGACTTCGGAACCCGTGGCGAAAAGCCGACACATCCGGAATTGGTCGATCGACTTGCGGCAGAGTTCATGCACAGCGGCTGCAGCATCAAGGCGATGCACCGTCGGATCATGCTGAGCGATGCCTTTCAGCGCGCCAGTGCGCCGCCGCCCGCCGCCGATCCGGAAAATCGCTGGCTGGCGCATTTCAACCGCCGCCGTCTCAGTGCCGAGGAGCTGCGCGACAGCCTGCTCACGATGTCGGGCGAGATCGATTTATCGCCCGCCGAGGCTCATCCGTTCCCGCCTGAGGTGACCTGGAAGTTCACACAGCACGCACCGTTTTATGCAGTGTACGAATCGAACCACCGCAGTGCCTTTCTGATGGTTCAGCGACAGCGTCGGCATCCGTTTCTGGCACTGTTCGACGGGGCCGACCC
>SYLK01000235.1 GCA_005809115.1 Planctomyces sp.
CAATTGAAGGCCTCTTCGTCCGATGGATGGAGAGGCTTTTGACTTCTGGACATTGAACTCACTTCGTAGGTCCACTATGAAACGGGTCGCTGCTTTCTTGAGGTTCTCCTCATGAAGGCGAAATTGTTCTGGCTGGTTTTCTCGTCACTTCCACCTCGGGACCGGAGTCTGATGCTGCAGACTGGCGTCAGTTCCGGGGCAACGACGCGAATTCCGTGGCGCTGTCGGAGAACCTGCCGACGGAGCTGAGTGGTGACTCCGTGGCCTGGAAAACCTCGCTTCCTGGGCGTGGGCTTTCCGGACCAATCGTCGTCGGTGATCGGCTGTTTCTGACAAGCAGCTCGGGGTATACACAGGACCGGCTGCATGTGCTGTGCTTTGACACCGGCTCCGGCACTCAGCTCTGGGAGCGACAGTTCCACGCCACCGGGCGCACTCATACGCACGAGAAAATGTGCAATGCCACCCCGACCATGGCCAGCGACGGTACCCGTGTATTTGCCTTCTTTTCCAGCAACGACCTGATCTGTCTGAACTGCGACGGTGATCTCCAGTGGTTCCGCGGACTGGGCAGTGAATTTCCCAATGCCAGCAACAGTCTGGGAATGTCATCTTCACCGCTGATCGCAGGTTCGACGGTGATCGTTCAGGTGGAAAGCGACGCGGAGTCATTTGCCTGCGGTGTGGACATGGTCAGCGGGGAAACCCGATGGCAGATCGAACGTCCGCGGGCCGCCAACTGGACATCGCCCACGTTGATTCGCGGTAATCGTGACCTGGCTCTGCTGCAGTCGTCGAAGGGACTGACTGCTGTCGATCCCGACACCGGTGCAGTGGTCTGGAATTACGAAAAGGGAGCATCAACGATTCCTTCCGCAACGGTTGACGCCGGTACGGTGGTATTACCGTCAAACGGCCTCACGGCGCTCCGGCCGTCAGAGGAGGGAGCGGCCTTCGAGGAACTCTGGAATGCGTCCAATCTGAGTCCGTCGACGCCCAGTCCGGTGATTCTGAATGGGATGGCATTTACCCTGAATTCTGCGGGTGCTCTGTCGGCTGGCAGTCTCAAAACCGGGGAACGCCTCTGGCAGCTGCGACTGAAAGGACCATTCAGCGGCACTCCGCTCGCAGCCAGCGGTCATCTGTTCCTGTTCAGCGAAGGCGGCGTGGCTTTCGTGGTCAGACCGGAACTTGAACAGGGAACCGTCGTCTCGGAACTCAGCGTTTCGGATGACCCGATTCTCTGCAGTCCGGCTGCGGCGAACGGAGCCCTGTACATCCGCAGCGACAGGCACCTCTGGAAATTTGCCAGAAAATGACTGTCCCGTGAGCCGCGACGGTTGGGGTGACGTTTCAGGCACGGAGCGAAGGAGAAGGCTGGACATCCCGTCGCCGACGAGCGACGCGGCCTGAAACGTCACCCCAAACGTCCCACGGGATTACTTCGAGAGCGGCCGATCTGCGGCGTCATCGCTCCTGGACGAGATGTGTCGCCTCGTCACTCTTCCTGGCATCTCGACCACTCGCGAACCAACGCGGCCACGGAGGTTTTGTCAGGGGTTCTTAGTCAGTCGCGGCATCAGGCTGACCGGCGATACCCGGGATGGGATGCAACAAACAGTTCCGGCAGCAGGCGAACTCCGATACCAGGCCGACTGGGCAGGGCGAGCTGTCCCGCGACGACTTCCAGCTGCTGATCGATCAGGGACGGATACAGCGTGGCCAGGTGGGCACGCACCGTTTCCTGCATCACCACGCCGGTATTGGACGCGGCAATGTTGACTCCCGAAAGCAGCGTCAGTGGTCCTGTGCAATCGTGCATCAGAGTCGGCACATTGTAGACCTGAGCCAGTTCCGCGATTCGACGGGTGCCGGTGATGCCGCCGACCCAGGTGGGGTCGATCATTACGTAGTCGGCCGCCTGAGCCTCCAGCACCTGTCGATACTGATCAATGGTGACCAGCATCTCGCTGACGGCGACGGGTACGGAGATTTGCGAGCGAAATGCGGCCATTGCCTGAACGGAATCCGGCCGCAGGATGTCTTCCATCCACAGTGGTCGAATTTCTCGCATGGCGTCGGCAATTCTGCGGGCTGCTGCCAGGGAAAAAAAACCATGGCCGTCGAGCATCAGTTCGATTCTAAATCCGACGCGATCCCGAATCGCGCGAAATGGGGCGAGACCTTCGTCAATGTCCGCCCAGGAGAGGTAGTGCCCGCCCTGACGGCGATAAATGGCATCAAAAGACCAGAGTTTCATTGCCCGATAACCGCGGGAAATCAGTTCTTCCGCCAGATCGCCGGGCGCATGGATACTGGACCAGTTGTCTTCCAGCGGGCCCGGCTGCCCTGGATCACCATGTCCCGGCCAGCCGGATGCCGACGGTGTCTGGCGGTTCGATCGACCGTAAAATGGCCCCCCGCAGCTGTTGTACACGGGAATGGCATCGCGAACTGCGCCGCCCAGAAGACGGTATACCGGACAGTCGGCCAGCTGGCCGGCAATGTCCCAGAGTGCCAGATCGACGGCGGAAAGGGCTCG
>SYLK01000236.1 GCA_005809115.1 Planctomyces sp.
GTGCCGGTTTCTGTGCCCGGTGCGCCGACAGCATCATTCGTGGTTGTCACACCAGATCCGCGGGATACGGCCACCAGTGCCGTGACCCTGAATTTCAACGAACATGTCACGGGCGTTGATATTGCCGACATCCGGCTGACGCGCAACGGTGCGACAGTGTTCCTCGGCAATGGTTCCGGAGCCTCGGTCACCCAGATTTCGCCGGCAATTTACAGCGTGAATCTCGGCACCGTCACGGGTGAAGCCGGCACCTATGTCCTGACGCTTGTGGCCGCCGGTTCAGACATTCGCGACACCACCAGCGTGTCCCTTGCAGCAAATGCGTCGGATACCTGGGTTGTGGCAACATCCGTCAGCACGCTGGCTGACACCAACGACGTCATCCCGGGCGACGGGCTGGCTGCCGACTCCACAAATCAGCGTTCACTGCGGGCATCCGTCATGGAAGCCAATTCAACGCTGGGCACGGACGTCATTCAGCTGGGGAACGGCACCTACCGGCTGACACTGGGCGGTCGACACGAAGACAACGCGGAACAAGGTGACCTGGATATTCTGGATCACCTGATTATCCGCGGAGTGAGCGCTCGCACAACCATCATTGATGCCTCGCTGCTGGACCGCGTGTTCCATGTACTCCCGGGTGTGTCACTCACGCTCGAAAATCTCACAATCCGCGGCGGTCAGGCCAGTGCCGGGGGCGGGATTCTGAGTGAAGGCAACGTGACTCTGCGAAACGTCAATGTGATTGACAACGAATCGTTCAGCCTGGGCGGCGGGATCTACAATCTCGGCACGCTCACGACACAGAACACGTCAATTTCCCGCAACGTGGCCGGGTCTCGCGGTGGCGGCGTGCACAATGCCGGAACCGTGTCGATGGTCAACACCACGCTGTCCGGAAACAGTGCCGTGTCCCGCGGCGGGGCTCTGTTCAACGAGGATTCCGCCACATCCTGGATGATGAGTGTCACGGTGGTCGGAAATCATGCCGGTTCCGGAGGTGGCGGGATTGCCACCGAAAATACCGCCACAGCCACAATCGGCAACTCCATCATCGACGACAATACGACCGATCCGACCAGTGTCGGGCTCGGTTCGCTGGACGTGGATCTGTTTGGACGAGTGACGTCACTCGGTTACAATCTGCTGGGAATTCTCGACGCCAGCTTCACTTCGCCCAGTCAGGCCGGTCTGACGGTCACCGATCAATTCGGACGCGCTGCGACGCCTCTGAATACCGGGCTGCAGCCACTGACGAACACGCTCGGCAACGGCACGTGGTACCATCCGCTGAATTCCAGCTCGATCGCCGTGGACGCGGGCAGCAATCTCCTGTTTCCGAATACGCCACTGCTGAGCCAGCAGGATCAGATTGGCAATCCGCGACTGATCGAGGGAAATCTTGACGGGATTTCCGTGATTGATGTCGGTGCGGTCGAGTTCTTCCGGAATCAACCGGTGGCGATTGCCAGCGCGACGCCGAACCCGGCCGGCCTGAATGATCTGGTCAGCTTTGACGGCACTCGATCGACGCACACAAATCCGGGTGCCCGCCAGATTGTGGCCTGGGAATGGGACTTCAGTTATGACGGTGTGACGTTCAATATCGAGAGCACCGGTGCCACCACCACTCACGCGTTCTCGACGCTGGGGACGAAACAGGTGGCTCTGCGAGTCCGTGACAACAGCTCGCCGGCCGTTACGGCAATCACGGTGATCACCGTGGAAGTCGGGCTGCCCCTGAAGCCGCAGATTATCCGCCCCTTCACCGTCACCACCGATTCCACTCCCACCTTCCAGTGGCAGAACGGATCCGGTCGGTTCAACCTGGTGCTGGATAATCTGACGACTGGTGTGAACGGCGTACTGGTCCAGAACAACGTAATGGCCAACAGCTTTACGCCCTCCAGTCCGCTGGCGCCGGGACAGTATCGGCTGCGTGTCACCGCGGTGAATGGTTCCGGATCGACGACCAGCGACCCGCATCTGTTTGAAGTGGCCCGGATCGCTCCGGGCGCACCGTCAGGTGCCACGTTCGATGCCACTCCGCTGTTCAACTGGGGAGAAATTCCCGGAACCAGCCGCTACGACATCTGGGTCAATCGGACGCTGCCCACTTCAATCAATCAGGTGATTCGTGATCAGTTTGTTCCCGTCAACAGCTACGAAGCTCAGGCTTCGCTGGGGGCCGGCAGCTTCACATGGTGGGTACGGGCCTACGATGCCGATGGCAACGCCGGTGACTGGAGTCCCGCCCGGAACTTCACCATCGGGGCACCATCCTTCATTTCACCGGCGACAGTGACTCTGGATTCAACGCCGACGATTCAATGGACCAGCCTGGGTGCCCCGCGGTATGAATTGTGGGTTGACCAGGTTGGCGGAATAAGCAAGATCATTTACCAGCCCAGCATCAGCGGCACGTCCTTCACTCCGACCACGGCACTTCCCGACGGCATGTACCGTGCGTGGGTCAGAGCCCTGGCGGCGAATGGAGAGCCGGGACTGTGGAGTTCCCCTTACACCTTCCAGAAGGACTTCCGCGTCGGTCCCGCCACGATTGCTCCGGTCGGGGTTGTCACCATTCGTCGGCCGGTCTTCACGTGGCAGGCAGTCGAGGGTGTGACGTCGTACGATCTGTGGGTCGACAATGTCAGCGGCGGTCAGTCCCAGGTGATCCGCGTGCCCAATGTGCCCCATCCTCCGGGCAGCGGTGTGACCCAGGTGACCTACACGCCTGCCAGTGATCTGGTGGCCGGCTCCTACCGCTGGTGGGTGCGGGCAAACTCGGCCGAAGGTCCAAAATCGGCATGGAGCAGCGCCGCGAACTTCACGATTCCGGTGCCAGCCATCACGGCTCCGACCGGTACGGTAACAACCACGATGACCCCGGTCTTTACGTGGACCGGCGTGGATCAGTTCGTGAAATACGAACTGTGGGTGGATAACCTGACCACCGGCACGGCGCGAGTGGTGCATGAACGAAATCTGACCACGAAAACGTACCAGCCTTCGCTGCCGCTGGGCAATGGGACGTTCCGAGCATGGGTGCGGGGATTTGACGCTGCCGGAAACGCTTCACAGTGGAGCGCGGCGTCAGACTTCGCGATCAACGCCGGCGTGAACAACGCTCCTGTGGGCCGCACGCCACAGGGCACTTCGTTCAGCAACCGGCCGACCTTCACGTGGAGTCCCACCACGAACGCCACCACCTACCAGATCATCGTGAAGAACATGTCCGCTGCCGATCAGCCGGAGGTGATCAATGTCAGCGGGATCAACGGAACTGTCGTCAACAATCTCGTCTCGTATGCCTCCACCGTCTCACTGACACAGGGGCAGAGCTATCGGTGGTGGGTCCGCGGTATCAGTTCCAACAGCATCGCCGGACCATGGAGCCAGCCGGTCGACTTCCGGGTCGCTTCCAGCGACAACCGGGACTTCGCCAGCCCGGCGGATCCGAATGCGGCCGGTGCCGTGATTCCCGTCTCGGCCGTTGTGGATGCACAGCTGAGCTTTGACGATGACGTGATCAGTATCACGGCTCACCAGGCCGGTACCGTGATGCAGGTCCACCCGGCGGTGTTCGCTGAAGTGGTTGCCTTCCAGGAAGCAGGCCAGGTCGAAGCGGTGCAGGCTGGCAGTGGTTTCGAGATCGATGCCGTCATGGAACAGTGGGCCGATGGTGAATGGCTGCCCGTTGCAGAATCTGCCGCGGCAGAATCTGCTGCGGCAGAATTCCTCAGCGTGCCCGTCCCACCGGCAGGCCCTGCAGTTTCCGAGGCGTCGAAACCACAGCCCAGTTCCGTCACATCCGGTGCTCAGGCGTCCGGTGTCCTGGCAGCGCTGCTGATAATTTCCGGTCGCCGGACAGCGAGAAAGGCCGACCGTCGCAAGGACGTTCAGCTCTGACAACAGGAGTCCGTGAGTGCCCTCTCCCCTCGGAAACTCGGGGGGAGAGGGGCACCGCTGCGACGGAAGCCAACCCCGGCGGTAACTTTGCGGCGGAGTTGATTGACCATCGCGGGCGATCCGAGCACGAGTACCGTCCTGTGGACTGAGTACGGTTACGGTTACGAGAAAAACCACCCGTTACCGCAAATTCTCTGCCCGAAAGCAAATTGCGGACACCCGTTCCGCCACGGCCCGGTGCGCGAACAGTTGTCCGGTGTTGTGTCCCGATCAGTCTTATCCCGGATCAGTCGTATCCCGGATCAGTCGCCTCCCCGCTCAGTCGCCTTCCCGCTCAGTCGCCTCCATAGTACGGAACATGGGAGGGCAGCCGGGGAGCAGGGCTCGGACTTCGGCTGCGAGAAACAGCGAACCGCTGGCGCAGACCAGTCCGTCAGGTCCCGCTGTGTCGTCGGCCTCACGCAGGGCAGTCAGCGGATCGGCGACTACTGCGATCTGAGGTGTGGTTCCGCGAATGATCGTACGACAGAGTTCCGCCAGAACAGCGGGCGAAATGCATCGGGGATTCGTCAAATATCGCGTCAGAATCACCTGATCGAACTGCGGCAGCGCAATCTGCAGCATGGCGGCTGCGTCCTTGTCGGCTGATGCGGCGAAGATCAGAACTCGGGGGCCCGGCGGGGCGGAGTAATGTCGGAGCGCATCAGTGAGGGCCGTAATGGAGTCCGGATTGTGCGCGGCATCAAGAATGTGGCATGGCCTGCCGGGTATGACTTCGAAACGCAGCGGCCACCATGTTGCCGCCAGTCCTTCACGAATCCGATCTGTCGTGATCCCGGGAAACTGTGTCCGCCCCAGCAGGTCAGCAGCCATCACCACAAGGGAGGCATTGCGGATCTGGTGATCGCCATACAGCGGTACCGTGAGATTCTCCAGACGGCGGTCGCGGGTAATCACGGAGAACGGGCAACTCCGCATCCCCGACGCTGTCGCGGGCGCCGCGCGAGGCTCAGCCACGACGGAGAAGTCACGGCCGAAACGGTAGTGCGGGCAGCTGAGTCGCAAGGCGGTCTCGGAGACCACGTTGGCGGCGGATTCCGGCAGCTGACCTTCGACGACGGGAATCCCTGGCTTCAGGATCCCGGCCTTTTCCGCAGCGATCTGTGGCAGGGTGTTTCCCAGAATCTGAGTATGATCGAGTCCGATGCTGGTGATCATGGTCACCAGAGGCCGGCAGACGTTGGTACAGTCAAGGCGCCCCCCCAGACCGGTTTCCAGAACAACGACCTCCACATTCTCCTGATCGAACAGCATCCAGGCCAGCAGAGTCGTCACTTCGAAAAACGTCGGTTCGCGGTCAGCGACTGCGGGGCTGTGACTGAGGCGTTCAGCGAGATCAGCCACCAGCCGCGTCAGGCGCTGAGGACCGGGCATGCACCCGTCGACCCGCATGCGCTCTTCCAGCTGGCTGATGTGCGGTGAGGTGAACAGGCCATGATGAATCCCGGCTCGCTGCAGCACGGCCGAGAGCATGGCGGCCGTCGACCCCTTGCCTTTGGTTCCCGCGATATGAATCACCGGAATTCGCTGCTGCGGTGCTCCAATCAGCCCCAGCATCCGTTCGATCCGTTCCAGTCGGAAGGGATTGGAATGCCGACTGGGGCGGGTTCGTTCGTAGTTGATCCGGTCAGATATCCAGCGAAGAGCCAGCTGATAGTCCGTGATGTCTTCAGGTGACGGCGTGTCCATGCAGTGAGCGAGATTTTCAATGAACCGGGGAAGTGTGTCGGGGACGAGGAATTCCGGGTGTGCCGCGATGAATTTTCAATGGTCTGGCAGTTCGATCGATGTGGTCCGGCGTTTGTTCAGCGTGTTGCCCTGCTGGTTCTTACCTGTGGCTGGTTCTGCGATTCCGGAGAAATTCACCCAGCGCCGTGGCATGGGGCGAATCGGTCGGGATCAGACGAAAGTCGCCCCCCGAGGCGTGACAGGCCTCGCGGATTCGTGAATTGTGTGCCGACAGACGCCTGAGATACTCGTCACGCGTCGTCGCCGGGTCGGAATAGACCTCATGCCCGTCTTCCAGGTCTTCAAACAGTCGCGGACCGTCCACCTTGAGGGACAGTTCGATGGGGTCCAGAATCTGAAACACCACGAAATCGTGTCCGCATCCACGCAGCATACGCAGCCCCTGTTCAATCTGTTCGACCGGCGCCAGCAGGTCGGAAATCAGGATCACGAGCCCTCGCTTCCGGAGTCGTCGGCAGGCAGTTTCCAGAGCCGGTGCCGGATTCGTGTCGCGTCCGGCCGGAGCGCCTTCCAGACCGATCAGCAGTCGGCGGAGCTGGCCCGGACGGTAACGCGCCGGCACAATCGTCCGCACGGACTCATCAAACAACGTCAGTCCCACCGCGTCGCCCTGTCGATTCAGCATCCAGGCCAGCGCCGCCGCGATCGTCCGGCCGTAGTCGTACTTGCTGTAGCCGGCCGATCCCAGCGACATGGAGCTGCTGGCATCCATGACAAGATAACACCTCAGATTGGTTTCGTCTTCGAATCGGCGGATGTAGCTGCGGTCGGTGCGTGCGAACAGACGCCAGTCCAGAAAGCGAGGATCATCGCCCTGAGTGTATTGACGGTATTCCGAAAATTCCACGGAAAACCCGTGCCGGGGGCTGCGATTGAGTCCCGTGCGGAAGCCCTCGACCACGACCTTCGCCCGCAGTTCAAGGGACCGAATTCCCATGACAACTCCGGGGTCCATGTGGTGATTCACACGACAGCCTCGCTTCTGGGGTGCGTCACGACTTCCAGAAGTCGACTGATAATCGATTCCACAGTCACACCTTCGGCTTCTGCGCGATAATTCGTGAGGATGCGGTGCCGCAGCACCGGATGAGCCAGGGCCTGCACATCCCGGGTCGATACGTACGGCCGCCCGTCCAGAAGCGCCAGAGCCTTTCCACCCAGAATCAGATTCTGGCCGGCACGCAGCCCGGCCCCCCAGGACACGAATTCATTGACGAAGACTGGTGCTCCACGCTGTCCCGGTCGCGAGGCAGTGGCGAGACGAACCGCATACCGCACAACCTCGTCCGCAACCGGCACACGCTGCACAACCTGATGAAACTCCGTGATGATGCTGCCGGGCAGCAGGGGTTCGATTTCCGCGGCAGGCGAAGACGTTGTCTGCCGCACCACCGAGACTTCGTCGTCCTCCGACAGATAGTCAATCAGCACATTGAACATGAACCGGTCCAGCTGCGCCTCCGGCA
>SYLK01000237.1 GCA_005809115.1 Planctomyces sp.
ATCACCAGCAAATCCTCCTCGAAAAACTCCGACTCAAACTGCCCGCCAAAATAATCCAACGCAAAATGTAGTGTAAACTTTTGGGCTCAAACCGCAGAAAATACAGTGTTTCTGAAACGAGTTGGGGAAGTTGGGTTAACGACACTGGCGCGTGCCTGAGACGGAATCCGAAGGGGAGGACGTTCGCCGATGCGTGAAGAACGGCGGGCCATACGGGTGCAAGTCCGGGATTTCTCAATCTGCCCCTCGCATAACCCTGGAACACACACTCCGCTCGCGAGGGCAAACCGGAATGCAGAAACATCGACCGGTGGTAACGATGAGCTGCGTCCCAATTTCGTCCCATCGCTTTCGTCCGCCGGGGGACGAGTGCGCTTCGTACCGGCAGACTCCGGGACCAGGTAGTGCCGCCGGTGGCGCGGCTGATGGCACCGTGTCTCAGCCGGCACTCACCTCTGCCGGAGGTCACTGAGGGATTCGCCTCGCCTGCCGTGGGTGATCTCGAACAGGTGGCCGCGCTTGTCAACTCGCACATGAAACTGCTCGGCAATCCCGTTGATCTGTACAGTAATGTGGCGCGTCGCGTCGCTCGCCGAATCGTGGATCCCGGCGGTGATCCGCCAGCCGTCACTCAGCGCCATTCGGCCCATCAGTCCCTGTGCCTCATCGCGCACGGCACGCACGGACGACCCCTCGGCCGCTTCCAGAATGTCGACCAGGCTGTTGACAGTGACCACGGTACCATCGTGGCCGACGAACTGCCAGGACGAAGCTCCCGCCTTCCGCGCTGCCTTCGCCCAGCCGAATTTCTCAATTGGAATCATCCGCACGAAATAGCGGTCAATCACCTCCCGGATCTGATCCAGAGAACGGAGCATGTCCGCAGCAAGCGACATGTCTCCCATCAATCCCTGGATCCGGTTCAGTCCGTCCCGAAACTGACGCATCGGAGTCCGCAGCGCCCAGGCCAGCTGCGGCTGCCGCAGTGCGATTGACACGAGATCACGCAGGGAAGTGGCATACCTCGCAAATCGGCCGACCTTCAGAATATCTCCGAGCGGAAGGATACTGCCTGCGCTGAGGGCCGCTCCCACCAGATCGCCCCGCAGAAGCGAAATGAAACCATTGGTCGCGTCGGCAGCACCCGTCTGGTCCACGATTCCCGCGAGGTCGAGCGCGAACTGCACGATGTCCAGGCGCACCGACCTGGGAACCTGCTGCAGAACCTGAGCCAGTTCATCCGCCTTGAGAACTTCCGTAAAACGAGCCATGTGTCAGCCTCATTCCTGCTTCCGGTTCCGTCAGTATTCGCGGGGAGACCACCGGATCTGCCGACTGCCCGCTCGTCATGTGCAGAATGGCCCCAACTGCGGAACATTTTCGCCAGAACCTGTGCCGAGTTGCCTGAAAACCTGAGAATCCCGCAAATTCGTCGAAAGGCCGATTGCGGCGCGATGTCGACTCCGCTGTGCCCCGATCTGTCATCCTGGAATTCGCGTCTCTTTCGGGGAAAAGCGTTGAAACCGGTGTCGCCGAGTCCGGATAATCAGGTCAGACAAGTGTCTGTGGCGGAAGCGCGGCGGATCGCATTGCTGCGAATGTCCGCGTGGCGGTTAGAAGAATTCTGTGGCCGGAATCTGCGTCCGGGGAGCATGATATGTGGAGTTCCGGGACTCGTCGTCCGCGGCGTGCAGCGCGATGCGCCGCCTTTCCGTCGGCTCTAACCGGCGTTTCCGAATTGCTGGAGGTCCGTCAACTGCTGACGACCGACATGGTCCTTCAGTGGAATGAAGTGCTGCTGGATGCCATCCGGGCTGACCGGACGGCGCCTCCGGCCGCCGCCCGTGACATGGCGATCGTCCACACGGCCATCTTTGATGCGGTCAACTCGATTGATCGGCAGTACGCACCGTACCTGACCATGGTCGATGCGCACCCGCGGGCTTCCCGGGAAGCGGCGGTGGCCGCGGCCGCCCATGAAACCCTGACGGCCCTGTTTCCGGCACAAAAGGCCGTGTTCGATGCGCAGTACACAGTTTCTCTGGCGCAGATTCCCGACGGACGTGCAGAAACGGACGGAGTCAGCGCCGGGAAGGAGGTGGCTCGCCGGATCCTGGCCGATCGGGCAAACGACGGTTCCGCCGCCACCGTTACCTACACTGCCGGAGCGGCACCGGGCGACTGGCAGCCGACGCCCCCGGCCTTCGCCAGCCCGCTGCTGCCTCAGTGGCCCGATGTCCGGCCATGGGCCATGACAGACGGAGATCAGTTCCGCCCCGAGGCGCCTCCGGCGCTGACCAGTCGGAGATATGCACGGGACTTCGATCAGGTGAAGCAACTGGGAGCAGTGGACAGCGCGGCACGTACAGCCGACCAGACGGCGACTGCCCGGTTCTGGGCGAACGGTCCCGGTACGTCAACTCCACCGGGGCACTGGAATGTTGTCGCGCAGATTGTTGCCCAGGATCGCCGGAACTCACTGGAGGAGAATGCCAGGTTGTTTGCGCTGCTGAACATCACGCTGGCCGACGCGGCCATCGTCAGCTGGGACGCCAAATACGAATACGATCTGTGGAGACCCGTCACGGCGATTCGGGCGGCCGAGACGGACGGCAATCCGCGGACGGAGCGGGATCCCGCGTGGACACCGTTTCTGACAACTCCGCCATTTCCCACGTACACCTCAGGACACAGAACCTTCAGTGGCGCGGCGGCAGCGGTGCTGCAGGCATTTTTCGGCACGAATCACATCCGATTCGTGCTCCCGTCAGAAACAGCAGGTGTCGCGGATCGCCGTTTCCGCAGCTTTTCGCAGGCGGCGGATGAGTCGGGCATGAGTCGAATCTACGCCGGCATTCACTTCAACTTTGACAACGTCGCCGGGCTGCAGTCGGGGAACCAGCTGGGCCGGCATGTTGCGGCGCATTTTCTGCGGAGAGTACCGGGCGCGGCGACCTCGAAACTCATCAACGGGGAACTCATGGTGTATGGTACTTCACGCTCGGATTCGATCCAGGTGACACAACGGGCAGGGGAATTGTTCGTGACGGCGAATGGTCGCAGCCTCGGACAATTCGTACTGTCACACGTCACGCATGTGGTCGTTGACGGTGGAGCCGGCGACGACATCGTGCAGCTGATCGGCGTCACTGTGGACAGTGATCTCTACGGCGGCTCCGGAGCTGACGTGCTGATTGGTGGCCACGGCGCCGATCGGATTTTTGGCGAAGACGGCCCCGACATCCTGTGGGGCCGAACTGGTGCAGACCTGCTGGACGGAGGAGCCGGCAGAAACGTTGTGATCGGCAACAACACCAGCAACATTCCGCTGATATTGCGGGGACTGGACCATCTGTTCGGAGGTCATGGTCTGGATCGTCTGCTCTGGTCACGGCACGTGTGAGGAGGCGTGAGAGAGTGGACCCTTCGGACGGGAAACCTGTCGGGAGACAGTCAGGAGGCTTTTCTTCAGGCACGGGAAATCCTTACGATACCGAATCGCTGCCTTGAGCCTGCTCAGGCGGTGCCCGGGATTCTCCGGTGAAATGGAGCGCCAACGTGGCGGATACTCGGAGGTGATTCCTGCGACACGGAGAAATTCCTGATGCCGATCGATATCGTGGCGACGGGGCTGGTCTATCGGAATCCGAAGCCATTCCTGAAAGCCATCCACGCCTGGCACCCTTCGCTGGTGGTTCTGAATGACGGCAGCCTGCTGGCAGGGTTTGACCTGGGTGAAGCGGTGGAGGCGCTGGATTATCGCACATACACCGCCCGTTCGCACGACGGTGGCCAGACATGGTCGGCTCCGCGGCCGCTGTTCCAGGACCCGGTCGCCCGACGGTCCACTCACTCGGCCCGGCTGGGAAGGATGCGGGACGGACTGCTGGTCGCCTTTGGAGGTCGCTACTACCGGGATGATCCGGAGGAAGGATTAACGAATCGCTCAAACCTCGGATTCGTGCCGATGGATCTGTTTCAGCTGGTCAGCCGCGACGAGGGGGCAACGTGGGACGGTCCCGTCCCGATGGTTCCTCCGCTGGTCGGTCCGGCGTTCGAAATCTGCCACCGGGTGATTGAACTGCAGGACGGCCGCTGGCTGGCACCAACGGCAACATGGCGGGGCTGGAACGGAGATGCTCCCAACGGAATTCAGGCGATCGCGCTGGTGTCGCGGGATCGAGGTCAGACCTGGCCCGAATGGATCACGATTTCGAACCTGACATCCTCGAATGTGGTTTCGTGGGAGCAGGGCCTGACGGAACTGCCGGACGGGCGTCTGCTGGCCGTAGTCTGGTGTTTCGACGAGAAAACCGGCCGCAGTCTGCCGAATCGCTACACGATCTCGGCTGACGGACGGACGTTTTCTGTGCCGCGGGAAAACGGCATGCAGGGTGAAACGGCAAAGATTATCACCCTTCGCGACGGTCGCGTGATGTGTCTGTATCGCCGCATTGACAAGCCGGGGTTATGGGCCAGTCTCGTCACGATCGAGGGTGATGCCTGGCGGCAGCTGGCAGAGCAGGTTGTGTGGCAGGGGCCCGTCTCGGGTATGCTGGGGCAGCGTTCGTCGTCGAGCGACGAACTCAGTGCTCTGAAATTCGGCTTTCCCAGTCTCGTTCAGCTGGACAACGGCGACGTGTTCGCGGTGTTCTGGTGTGCCGAGGACAGCGTCCACAATATCCGCTGGGTTCGGCTGAAGATCAGTGCCTGAGGTCTGCCGGAAGTCGCCGCAGAATAACGCCAGCCACAGGGCGGCACGATGCGGGTCGGGAGCACTGTGCGTTCCTGACCCGAAAACTTGTGCAACTTATTTCGGCTGTTCTCAAAGCGAATTGCGAGCGGGGATCGGTGACGCTATTCTGCTTCGCAGCATGCGTCAGCCAGACTGAGCAGATCCGCAGCATCGGAGAACTCGCCGGGGCAGCATTTCGGCCAGCAAGGGAGAAGTCAGCGGCAGGCAGCAGCCGTCAATGTGGCAGAGTTTCATCAGGCGCCCCGGGCACAGCAGGAACAGGAAGACCAGAACGATGCGACTTGCTGACCGTGGGCTGGTATTTGATGCAGCCGGGCTTCCACCGCACGAGCGAATCTGCTTTTTCGACAGCCTCTGCCGAACGCGGTCCGGGACATGGCTGTGTGGATTTACCATCGGGGCAAAGAAACACGATCTGAACGGCACGATCAGGCTGACGCGATCGCTCAACGACGGCCGGAGCTGGGAAGAAATCCCGTTCCGGTTTCCCACAGAGAGTGCCGGGGTACGAGGATCCATCGGCGGCGCGGAGATGGTGGAGGGTGCCCCGGGAAAACTGCTGGTGTTCAGTTCCTGGTTTGATCGCAGTGACCCCGACCGGCCGATGTTTGACCCTGTCACCGAAGGCATCTGGCACGCGAAGCTGCTGGTGGCGGAGTCGCCTGACGAAGGCCTGACCTGGAGCGAGTGGCGCGAGGTGGAGACACCCGGATTGACCGGATGTGCCCTGACGGGACCGCCGCTTCGCTGGCCGGACGGAACAATCGCCCTGGCCTTCGAGAGTTTCAAGCACTATGACGACCCCGCACCGGCTCGGCATGCCGCGTGGCTGCTCGTGTCCCGGGATGGCGGTACGACTTTCGACCGGAGATTCCTCGTCGCACGCGATCCGGAAAACACGGTTTACTACTGGGACCAGCGCCTGTGCACGACGGCAAATGTGGGCGAGTTCATTGGCCTGTTCTGGACACACGACCGTTCGGCACAGCGTGATCTGAACGTCTGCTTCCTGAAGAGTACACTGCAGGATGGCGACCAGGCGCTGTCAGCCCCCGTGGTGACCACGATGCCCGGTCAGATCGCAGCACCTCTGGCGTTGCCGGATGGCCGAATTCTGGCGTTCGTGGTGGATCGCGACCGACCTGGCACAATGAAACTGTGGCAGTCCGCGGACGGAGGCGTGACGTGGCCGGGTGACGAGGCGCTGACGGTGCACATCCATGACGAAACCGCCGCGGTCACTCAGGGGAAGGAGCGCATCGATTTCACCGAATACTGGGACGACATGCGAAAATGGAGTTTCGGCCATCCGTCTGCCCGACTGATCGATGACCGGACGGTCTTATTAACATTTTACGCGGGATCGCCCCAGGAAATGAGCATCCACTGGGCGCGCGTGGAGTTGAGCTGAATATGTCTGAGGTATTTTCTGTGCATTTTCTGCAATTGATCCCCGCATCGTGGTCGCTGGCCATCGGCCTGCAGCCAGTCGACTATGCGATCGTGTTCCTGTACATGATCGGGATGCTGGGGATGGGTATCTACCTGTCGCGCAAGCAGGAGACCATTGAGGACTTCTTCGTCGCCGGGCGAAGCATGCCGTGGCTGGCAACCGGGCTGAGCATGATCGCCACGCTGATGTCGACGCTGTCGTACCTGGGATCACCCGGGGAGATGATCAAGCACGGTGTCGCGCAGTTCTTCGGCATTCTGGCACTGCCGCTCGTGTTCCTGGTCGTGTGGGGCCTGTGGGTCCCGTTCTTCATGAAGCTGCGGCTGACCAGTGCTTATGAATATCTGGAGCTGCGGTTTGGTCCGAAGGCCCGGCTGCTGGGCACG
>SYLK01000018.1 GCA_005809115.1 Planctomyces sp.
ACGTGCGGCGCTCCCAGCCGATGGCCCGGCCGTCCTCGTCGGTCAGCGGGAAGACATGGGCGAAGACGACGATCCCCAGCTTGACGCCGGGCAGACAGGCAGTCCTGGTCATGGTCTCGTCTCCTCGTCACCGCCGGCGCGCCTCGACCGCGCTGATGGCCACAGGGGCAGCCCGGTCAAACCGCGAACGAGCCAGCTCGCGACAACACTCCTCATCCGATCACTCGCGCGGCCAGCGCGCAACGCATCCAGCACAGTCGGCAGGAGGGTCTCGCAGCCTTGCGACTGCGAGAACGGTCCCTCAGATGATCGAATTATTGGGGTCAATTCAGAACTCGCCCACCACCTGGCCGTCATCCTTCGTCAGCAGCCGGGCATACGTGGTGGTCACGAACAGATTGGTGGCCGCCCCGCCCAGTCCGCTTGTGCAGGAGCCGGGGGGCGCTCCAGGATGCGGCGATCCTGGCGTTGCACCGACGGTGTTCCGCGCGTAGTCGATGTTTTCGCTGAGGAAACGCACGGCCCCGTCGGCCATCACGAAGTGTGCTCCCCCCACATGGCTGCTGCTGAACCCGCGGCGATCATGCTGGTTGACCCGCACGCCGTTGATGCCGTCGGAGCCGATGCCGAGCACGCACATCGCGGCCGAGCGGATGTTTGACGACGTGCGATTGGTCGCGGCGCTGAAGCCCAGCGCGTTGCCGGCTCCAATGATGCGCTTCCGGTAGGCCCAGCAACGTTCGCCGACCATGAGGGTGTTGCTGGTCCCGTCGGTCACGTTCTGCACGCCGGTTCGGGAATTCATGAACAGCATGCCTGTCGGCGGGCCATAGACGGCGGGGCAGACTGCGGGCGTGGTGCTGTCCGATGTTCCCGACACGGCGATGTCATTCGACATCGCGATCGGAATGCGGCTGGTTCCGTCCGGCGTCACGTGGGCGTTGTACGCGTTGCTGCTGGGGAACGTCGCCACGGAGTCATCGAAGTTGTTCAGCGACGGGCCGATGTCCGAGGGGCAGCGGAAGACAGACAGCGGCGTCTGCAGGGCCTGCGGATTGATCGTCAACTGCTGCCACAGCGCGGTGTTTCCGACGTTCAGCGTATTGTACAGCGGCGCCTGCTCGATGTAGGGCAGGATGGCTGAGCCCCAGATCCACAGGCTCCGCTCCTGAGAGCTGCCGCAGCCGCCGAGGTTCGTCACCGGCAGCGTCGCCGCGAATCCCATCGGGAACTGGTTGAACACGTCGTGGTAGTTGTGAATTGCCAGACGCCCCATTGGTTGTTGTTCGCTTGATGTTCCGGGCGAGAAGTCGGAGAATCCGCATCCGAAGTCACGAACTGCGGACCTTCCAACTTGGTCCTGCATTAAACCCTGCTGAAGATGTGCGGCACCATGCACAATTCATCCGAGGTATCGCCCTGCATGCCGATGTCTGCCACTGTGCTGATACCCCGAATCCTGACGCAGTACACGGGCGGTTGTGCTGAGGTGTCGGTGCAGGCGAACACCGTCGGGGAAGTTCTGGCAGCATTGAAGCGTGATTTCCCGGCTCTGTATCAGTGTGTCTGTGACGAGACGGATGCCGTACGGAGACACATCAACGTGTTTGTCAACAACGATCTGGTGCACCATCAAGGTGGTACCCCCACCCGGCTTCACAAGGGTGACGTGATTTCCATTTTTCAGGCTGTTTCCGGAGGGTGACGATGTCCGACAAGCTCCTGGTGTCGATTGGCACGAAAAAGGGTGTGTTTGTTGCAGAATCCGCGAGTGGTCGGCGTCGGTTTTCGCTCCGTGGGCCGTTCGGTCCCGGCGTTGCCGTCTATGCGACAATGATTGACACGCGAGGCACACCGAAAGTCTATGCGTCCAGCTGCAGCCCTTTTTTCGGGATGAAGCTGCTGGTGTCGTCCAATCTGGGAAACAAATTCCGAGAAACGAAATCGGCGCCGGCATTCGCGGCCGACGACGGCCGGGCGATGGCGAATATCTGGGCGCTTGAGACTGGCAAGGGCAAAAAGGAACTGTGGTGCGGAGCAGAGCCGGCTGCGCTGTTTCGCAGCGGTGATGGAGGCGACTCGTGGGAGATCGTACCGGGAATCAGTCATCATGCACATGCGCGACAATGGCACCCGGGCAATGGCGGGTTGTGCATGCACACGATCGTGCGGCAGGGAGATCGCATGCACCTTGGGATCTCCACCGGGGGTCATTATCTGAGCGAGGATGGCGGCACGACCTTTGATCCGTAGAATCAGGGAGTCGGTGCCGGATTCGTACCCGATCCATACCCGGAATTCGGTCAGTGTGTGCACAAGATCTGTGCCCATCCGGCAGCACCTGGCCGCCTCTACATGCAGAATCATGGAGGCTGGGCGGAGTGGTACGGTCCGGGCGGACCTCGGCCCGATATCGGTGTTTTGCGCAGTGATGATTACGGCCGGACGTGGTATTCGATTGCCAAGGGCCTGCCGTCGGACTTTGGATTTCCGATTGCGGTCCATCCCCATGACCCCGATGTCGTCTACGTGATGCCTCATGAAGGCATGACGCGTACATGTCCCGGCGGTGCTCCGGCTGTCTGGCGCAGCGAAAACGGAGGCCGCTCCTGGAAAAAACTGGCTAAAGGTCTGCCCAGGAAGGACAGCTATTTCACCGTCCTGCGGGACGCCATGACGGTCGACGAACTTCCGTCACCAGCACTGTATTTCGGTTCGACCACCGGGCAACTCTGGATGGGGCGAGACGGCGGCGAGGAGTGGACCTGTGTCTTCGACAGCCTGCCCCCCATTCATTGTGTCAAGGTGGCGGTTGTGTGAGGGCTCCGTGCGACTTCGACACGGGGAAGACCCGTGCCAGCCACCGGCGATTTCTCGGGGTGACTGCTGTCAGTCTGTCGGATGAGGGAGGATGGTTCGTGTCGATCGCGTGGAGAATCCGTGGCCGCGCT
>SYLK01000019.1 GCA_005809115.1 Planctomyces sp.
AGCAGGCTGCGCGCCTGCCAAATCTGCTCGGTATCGGCCTGTGCTCATGGTCGGCGATCGCTCCGGAACCGTTCGGCAACGGCGGGCAGTGTACTTCCCGTAATCAGAAATCTCCACGCAGAACGATGCCACACTGCAATTGCACCCCCTTACGTCGTCCGGGGTTACGGTACATCCGCCTTGCCCCGTTCGTTCGCTTCACTGCACGCTATCCCGGAAAGACCTGGATGAGTTCGCCGATTTTTTTGTTGCCATTCGCGCGCCCGGAGCGATAAACTGAGCAAACGACCGGTTTGGCCCGTCCCAATTCCGATCTGCCGCGGCAAACGGTACTTGGGCCGACACCCGCTGCTTCCCTCCCGTACGTGCCTTCAGGAGTTCCTTGAGATGAAGCTGATCCACGCATCGTTCTGGCGCACTGTGGCCCTCGGGGCCGTTGTCGCCGGACTCTTTTTTGTTTGGGAATCGTCTCAGGCGGCAGCAAAGCGACATGAAAATCGCCGGTCCGTCATCACCAATCCGAAATTTTATCCCACCGCAGAACGGGTCGGTCTGTTTGAGGGCATGGAGCAGGGACAACTCGAATCCAAAGTCGTGGCCAATGGCCCGCATGGCGGATATGTCCTGATCTCAAACAAATCAGATCAGCCCCTGACCGTCGAATTGCCTGAAGCGTTTGTGGGAGTCCATGTTCTGAAGCAGTTCGGTGGCATGGGTGGAATGGGCGGCGGAATGATGGGAGGCATGGGGGGTATGGGTGGAGGCATGGGCGGCGGCATGATGGGTGGCGGTCAGGCCATGGGTGGTGGAATGGGCGGAGGAATGGGTGGTGGAATGGGTGGCATGGGTGGAGGAATGGGGGGCGCGATGGGCGGTATGGGTGGAGGCATGGGAGGAAACGCGGGGAACGGTTTCTTCTCGATCCCGCCGGAACGCACTGTCCGTGTGCCGTACGCGTCAGCCTGTCTGAATCACGGAAAAGCTGACCCGAATCCCCGCATGAATTATGTGATCATGCCGGTCGAGAAATACACAAACGATCCCATGCTGACAGAATTGATTACGATGGTGGGAACTGGTCGTCTGGCGCCGAACGCGGCCCAGGCCGCTGTCTGGACGCGTACAGACAAGATGTCGTGGCAGCAGCTGGGGGCCAAGGGGACTCAGGGGATTCAGGGTTTTGTTTCCTACTTCACTCCGGCTGATCTGTTGCAGGCTCAGTTGCTGCTGGCGACGGCAGAAGGGCGAATTCGCGAGCGGGCTGCTGATCAGAAACCGGACACGAATGGCGGTTCTGCTGATCCCCGTTCGGCGCGACGCTGAATTCTGGCAGGGCGAGGGTACCGTCTCTGATCCGGCGGCGGACGGGGTTCTGCTGCCGGGCAGGACCAGCTGCAGACGTCTCGGGAAGCGACAGTGGATTTCCGCATCAGGCCCATGCTGCAGCTTTGCCAGCAGCATGGGCCTTTTTCCTGATAGAGCTGAGCATTGATGACAGTGCGAACGCGATTCGCTCCCAGTCCGACCGGCTACATGCACATTGGAGGCATGCGGACGGCCCTGTTCAACTGGTTATGGGCAAGACACAAAGGCGGGCAGTTTATTCTGCGGATCGACGATACCGATCAGCAGCGCAACCGGGACGAGGCGATCGCTCCGATCCTGAGTGCATTTCGCTGGCTGGGGCTAGAATGGGACGAGGGTCCGGAGACGGGTGGTCCCTGCGGACCTTATTTTCAGTCGCAGCGTGGCCCGTCCTACCAGCGGGCTCTCGACCGTCTGCTGCAGACAGGGCACGCGTATCGTGATTTTGAACGCCCTCAGGAGACTCAGGCTCAGAAGGAGTCGGCTGAAAAGGCCAGACAGCAGTATCTGAGCAGTCGGGTTTCACTGAGTCTCTCGCCGGACGAACGGGAACAGCTTCGGGAGCGAGGAGAACCGTTTGTCGTCCGGCTGCTGATTCCGCGAACGGCCAGGGTGGTGATTGACGATCATGTCCGTGGCCGCGTGGAGTGGGACTGCGGCCTGATGCCCGACCCGGTCATTGCCCGCAGTGACGGTTCGCCGTTGTACAACTTTGCCACGGCGGTGGACGACGCGGAAATGCGGATCACGCACGTGATTCGGGCGGAAGAACATCTTTCCAACACTCCGATTCAGGTCCTGCTGCACCAGGCGCTGGGAAACACGCTGCCGGAATGGGCTCACGTGCCCTTCGTGGCCGCGCCGGGCAGCAAAGAGAAACTCAGCAAGCGGAAAATCGACAAATATCGGAAGAACCCGCAGTTTCAGAAACTGTTTGAACTGGGCGATGACGTGCTGCGACGGATCGGCAGGGATGCCGGGTCTGAGGCGCTGTCGCCTGTGATGGTCGAGTACTATCGGCAGGTGGGATTCCTGCCGGAAGGTGTCCTGAATGCGCTGGCGCGGCTCGGCTGGTCGCTGGACGACCATACGGAGTATCTGTCACTGCCGTCGATCTGTGAAAACTTCTCACTGGACCGTATTATCCGCAGTTCGGCCGGGCTGGATCCTGACAAGCTGATGTCGTTTCAGTCCCACTGGATGGCGCGTCTGCCGCCTGAACAGAAGGTGCGTGGCTGTGCTGCATTTCTGGCCGATGCCGGCCTGATCGATGATCCGACAGATGCCACGGCCTGTCGGCGAGTCTCCCGTGCCG